>JAGDDC010000035.1 GCA_017958245.1 Lachnospiraceae bacterium | reverse complement strand
GTCGAACTTCCCGAAGGATGCAAGTACGTAGTGAGCGTGACGGGTACGGATGTCACGGACGCAGCGGGCGCATTTGCGTCGGGAAAAGGAAAGAAGAACAGCGCGGCGAAGGCGTCGTACAAGAAAAACGACGGCGGCACGGTCACAGTCTCTGCGGGCAAGCTGCCCGCGGGAAGCGGCAGCGTCAAAGTGAGAGTATGGATCGCCGCGGTGGACAAGAAGAAAGCGGTGCAGTCGTCCGCGTACTTTGACGTGACCGTCGGCGCGGCACCGAAGAAGATATATATCACAAATGATGATTCGGAAGATCCCGAGAGTCCTGTCAAGAGTATAGCCCTGTCGGTGGGCGAGACAGTGATACTTAAGGTACACGCAAACGGCAGTGAGCTCTCGTCATATGCACGTTTTTCATGGGAGGCTCTCAAGGCCGACGGAATCATCAAGATCACTCCGTCGAAGGATACGCAAAGCGCAGTCGTGACGGTTGTATCCGCGCCGTCGGGCGGCAAGGTCGTAAAGGCTTCGCTCATAGTGACCAACGTCGAATCGGCAAAGAAGGCAAAGGTTTCCGTGCCGGTCAGCAACGAGCTCGTGGCTGTCACAGGGCTTGAGGCAGAGAAACATATCTCTTCCGCCCTCGAAGCAGCGGTGGAGGAAAGCCTGAGTTATTCATTTGTATGCAGCGACGGGTCGGCGGTCACAACAGACAAGATCAAGGTCTATGTGACGACCGCGCTCGAAGAGGGCGCAGGATACACCGTCTCGAACAACAAGTTTAAGCTCTCAGGAAAATCGAGCAATGTGAGTGTCAAGTACAACAAGAACGACGGCTCGTTCAAACTGAAGGCAAAGAAGAAGACCGCCGCGAGTACGCAGGTCCGTGTTTTGATCGTGGCAACACACGCGGACAAGACGATCGAGGTATTTGAGAGCGGCGTCATCACCATAGGATAAAAACAGAATCTTATTTCCCCGCCTGTCAAAATGATGCAGGCGGGGATTTTTTGTTTTGAAATCCTCTGCCATATATAGTATAATATCTTTGAAATGGGTAAAGTGCGCTCTGCGCACGGAACAGAGTGTACGCAATAAAATTGAAAGCGAGGGTTTACAGTTGGAACAGCCATATGCTATCGAGATGTTAAACATCACAAAAAAGTTCCCGGGAATTATCGCTAACGACAACATCACGCTTCAGCTCAAGAAAGGCGAGATCCACGCGCTGCTTGGAGAGAACGGCGCGGGCAAGTCGACGCTCATGAGCGTCCTCTTTGGATTGTATCAGCCTGAGGAGGGCGTGATCAAAAAGGACGGCAAAGTCGTAAGCATCAAAGATCCCAATGACGCCAACGATCTGGGGATCGGTATGGTCCACCAGCACTTCAAGCTTGTTGAGTGCTTCACGGTACTCGACAACATCATACTCGGCGTGGAACCGAACAAGATGGGATTTCTTCAGAAGGACGAGGCCAGGAAGAAGGTTCTCGCGCTGTCCGAGAAGTACGGTTTGAACATCGATCCGGACGCGCTGATCGAGGACATTACGGTCGGCATGCAGCAGCGTACCGAGATCCTCAAGATGCTCTACCGCGACAACGAGATCCTGATCTTTGACGAGCCCACCGCGGTGCTCACGCCTCAGGAGATCCACGAGCTCATGCACATCATGAAGAACCTTGCGGCAGAGGGGAAGAGCATACTCTTCATCTCCCACAAGCTTGCCGAGATCATGGAGGTATCCGACAGGTGTTCGGTTCTCAGGAAGGGCAAGTACATAGGCACCGTTGAGACGAAGGACACGACCATGGCTGAGCTTTCTGCGATGATGGTCGGCAGGAACGTCAACTTCCACGTTGAGAAGAAGCCCGCGACACCGGGCGAGAACGTCCTCACGATCGAGAACATGACCGTGGCATCCAAGGTTCACAAGAACAACGCGGTAAAGAACGTCACGCTCCATGTCCGCGCGGGCGAGATCGTCTGCATAGCGGGTATCGACGGCAACGGCCAGACGGAGTTCGTTCACGCGCTCACAGGCCTTGAGCCAATGGTGAGCGGAAAGATCGTCTTAAACGGCACCGACCTCTCCGACGCCTCCATCAGAAGGAGGAGCGTGCTCGGCATGAGCCATATACCCGAGGACAGACACAAGCACGGTCTGGTGCTTGATTACACACTTGAGGACAACCTGGTGCTTCAGAGGTATTTTGAGCCTGAGTTCACCAACAAGGCCGGCTTCTTAAAACGCCAGAACATCAGATCCTATGCGGAGAAGCTCATAGATCAGTATGATGTCCGCTCGGGACAGGGCCCGATCACCATGGCGAGGAGCATGTCCGGCGGTAACCAGCAGAAGGCCATCATAGCCCGCGAGATCGACAAGGCTCCGGAGATATTGGTTGCGGTACAGCCCACCAGAGGTCTTGACGTCGGAGCCATCGAGTACATCCACAAGCAGCTCGTGGCACAGCGCGACGCCGGCAAGGCAGTACTTCTCGTCTCGCTCGAGCTCGACGAGGTTATGGACGTGTCCGACAGGATCCTTGTCATGTACGAGGGCGAGCTCGTCGGACAGTTTGAGCAGGGCAAGGTCACTGAAGAAGAGCTCGGTCTCTACATGGCCGGAGCGAAGAGAGATGAGGTGAAGGCATGAAAAAGAAGAGTATTTGGCGCAATGACGGCGTTCAGACATTGCTTACTTCACTCTTATGTATCGTTGTCGGACTGCTGATCGGATTTATCGTCCTGCTTTTCATCAACGCCGAGGGCGCATGGGGAGCCATCAAGGACGTCATGAGAAACTTTATCGGCGAGGGCAAGCCTCTCAAGGGCTTCGGTATAACCCTCGTCAAGACCGCACCGCTGCTCATGTGTTCGCTCTCGATCCTGTTCTCCTACAAGGTCGGACTCTTCAACATCGGAGCGGCAGGACAGTACGTTGCGGGTTCCTGCGCAGCCATCTATGCGGCGCTCGCATGGGGCTGGCACTGGACACTTTGTATGCTCTTCGCGATCGTTGCGGGAGCTGTCTTCGGAGCGATCTCAGGCTTCTGTAAGGCATACTTCAACGTGAACGAGGTTATATCGGGTATCATGCTCAACTGGATCGGACTGTATCTTGCGAACATGATCCTTGCAAATGTAAAAGAGGGGACGAGCCCTTATACGGTCCAGATGAAGAACTACGGAAAGGAAGCGATCCTTCCCACAGCCGGACTCAACAGCGTGTTCGGAGACCCCAAGCACGACTACATAGGCATAGCCATACCGATCGCGCTCTTGCTCGCGGTAGTGATCTACATCATCCTGAACAAGACGAAGTTCGGATATGAGCTCAGGGCGACCGGAGCGAACAAGAACGCTGCGAAGTACGCAGGTATGGCAGAGAAGCGCAACATCATCGTGACGCTCGCCATCGGCGGTGCGCTCGCGGGACTCGGCGGCTCTCTCTTCTATCAGACGGGATATGAGCAGTGGTCGACCACGCTCTCCTCGGTTCCCGCGATGGGCTTCAACGGCATCGCGGCAGCCTTCCTCGGAGGCTTGAACCCCATAGGAGCCATCTTCTCGTCGTACTTCATCCAGCACATAACGGACGGTGGCGCGAACCTCTCGCTGTCGGCGTTCTGTCCTCAGATATCGAGCCTTATCTCTTCTCTCATAGTTTATCTGTGCGGATTCGTAGGCTTCTTAAAGCTTGCGATGAAGCGTTCGGCGGCAAAGAGAGACGAGAGAGCTGCGAAGCTCACCACGATCACCGAAATGACCACCGGAGGCGATACGGAGCCTGCTGCGAAGGCTGAAGAAGCGGCGGAACAGGTGCCGGAGACAGTCGAAGAAACAGCCGCGCAGGTTGAAGATGAGAAAGGAGGCGAGGAATAATGCTGTTACTTGTTCAGTATACTTTACTTTTTGCCTCGATCCTCATGCTCGTTGCGCTCGGCGGATGCTTCTCGGAGCATTCGGGCGTTATCAACCTGGGACTTGAAGGTATCATGGTCATGGGCGCGCTCGGCGGAACTCTTTGCATGAGAGCCCTGCAGGGAAGCGTTTCGGGATTCCCGCTGGTATTGATCGTGATCCTTGTGAGTGTCGCATCGGGTATGCTCTACTCGGCGTTGCTCGCGCTCGCGGCCATCATGTTCAACGCAGATCAGACCATAGTCGGTACCGCCATGAACATGCTCGCAACAGCGCTTGCACCCGTACTTGTAAGATCGATCAACTTCTCGATCAACCCTCAGGACTCGTCCTTCACGGTCGGTTACATAGAGGGCAAGCAGTCATTTGTAATGAACATAGGCGGCTTTGAGTTCTCGTGGTTCATGGCGATCGCGGTCGTCATGCTCCTTGTATCGCATATAGTGCTCTACAAGACCAAGTTCGGTCTGAGACTTATGGCCTGCGGTGAACACCCTCAGGCTGCCGATTCCGTCGGCATCAACGTGTACAAGATGCGCTGGGCGGGTGTTATAATCTCCGGTTTCCTCGGAGGCCTCGGCGGTATCAGCTACGTTACCGCGGGCGTTTCGGAGTGGAAGTTCGAGTACGGCGTTGCGGGCTTTGGTTTCCTCGCACTCGCTGTTATGATCTTCGGTCAGTGGAAGCCTGTGAGGATACTGCTCGCGGCATTGCTCTTCGGTTTCTTCAGGGCGCTGTCGAACACGTACTTCGGCTTCGAGTGGCTGACGAGCCTGAACATCCCGGGCGGTGTTTACAATATGTTCCCGTACATCATTTCCCTGATAGTACTCGTCTTCACCTCGAAGAAATCGCGTGCTCCGAAGGCTGAAGGTATACCGTACGACAAGGGAACAAGATAGTATTTGCAGGCGGGTCCTGTCTGCAGGAAAGAGGTGTGCATGAAGATTACACTCAACCCCGATGAGTCTGTTGTACAGCTCATCAAAGACGGTCT
>JAGDDC010000034.1 GCA_017958245.1 Lachnospiraceae bacterium | reverse complement strand
TCATCAACAAGGATCTCAGCGATCTCGCCCTGCTTTATGGTCAGCCTCTCCTGTGCCTCGCAGGTCCTTCGCATCTCCTCGCTGTAATCCCTCTTGTCGGCCTGAGCTCTGAGTGAATGGACAGCAGGCCCCTTGGAGGTGTTCAGCATCTTCGACTGTATGAAAGTCTTGTCGATGTTGCGCCCCATTTCCCCGCCGAGCGCATCGAGCTCGCGCACGAGATGACCCTTTGAAGTCCCGCCAATATTGGGATTGCAGGGCATCATCGCGATGCTGTCGACGCTTACAGTGAACATGACGGTAGAAAACCCGAGCCTCGCGCAGCAAAGAGCTGCCTCACATCCCGCGTGTCCCGCGCCAACTATGACTATATCTGTTTCTCCGTACTCAAATGACATATATGCCTCATTTCCCCATACAGAATTCCGAGAAGATCTTGTCCGCAAGGTCTTCGCTCACGCTCTCGCCTATAATGAAGCCAAGCTGAGAGTAGGCTTCCATGAGATCGATGGTGTAGAGATCCTCAGACATGCCGTCTCCTATGGCTGCGAGCACGTTTGAAAGTGCCGCGCGGGCAGAGGAGACGCACTGCTGCTGTCTCTTATTGCTTAAGTAGACCTCGTCGTTGAAGCTCAGCTTGCCCTCAAAGAACATCTCGCGGATCTTCGAGGCAAGCTCTTCTTTTCCTGTGCCTTCCTTCGAGGAAAAGTCGATGAGGCAGGCGTCGCTCAGGCTTTCAAGCCTGTCGCGTCCCACTCCGCTCCCGAGGTCGATCTTGTTGTACAAAACTATGGCCCTCTTGTCCTTTATGATGTCGAGGACTCTTAAATCGCTGTCTTCGATGCCTGTCTGGGAATCCGCCACAAAGATCACGAGGTCTGCCTCGCGCGCCAGGCGGACTGCCTTCTCGACGCCGATCTTCTCGATCTCGTCGGAAGTTTCCCTGATGCCGGCCGTGTCTATGATGTTGAGGCTGAGGCCCTCGATCGTGAGACTCTCCTCGATCGTGTCCCTCGTGGTGCCCGCGACGGAAGTCACTATGGCCCTGTCGGTGCCGAGCAGGAGGTTTAGGAGCGTTGATTTGCCGGAGTTTGGCTTGCCTATGATGACTGTCTTTATGCCGTCTCTTATGAGCCTTCCGTCCTCGAAGCTCTTTAGCAGCGCGTCAAGCTCCTTCTGCCAGGAGACTATGTCCTCCTCAAGCTGTCCCTGGAAGCCGTCCAGACTTATGTGTTCAGGGTCATCGAGCGCTGCCTCTATGAAAGCCGTATCTTTAAGGATCTCTTCCCGAAGCTTTGATATGACTGCGCTCAACCTTCCACATAGATTGTCGACTGAGCTCTTGACTGCAAGCTCGTTCTTTGCGTTTATAACTTCAAGCACCGCCTCCGCCTCAGAGAGGTCGATACGGCCGTTTAAGAAGGCCCTCTTTGTGAACTCTCCGGGCTCCGCAAGACAAGCGCCATGTTCAAGGACAAGGTCAAAGACCTTCTTGGTGACCGCTATGCCGCCGTGACAATTGATCTCGACGCAGTCCTCCCTCGTGTAGGTCTTTGGGGCCCTCATGACGCTCACCATGACTTCGTCCACCACCTCGTCTCCGTCCTTTATAAAGCCGTAGTTGATGGTGTGGCTCTTTACCTTGCCAAGCTTCTTCCCGAAAGGAGATGTAAAATGCTGTCTGCTATGCTCACAGCCTCGGACCCGCTGATCCTGACTATGCTGATGCCCGAGTTTACAAGGCCTGTAGCTATCGCTGCTATAGTGCGGTCATCCATTGGCGTCTCCTTTCGTTGCATTTGTCCATAAAACAATAAAAGCGAGTAAGAAACTCGCTTTTACGTAAACCGATATCATCCGTTATCGCGTGCATCCTCTTGTGCCTTTGCTGCGGCTTCGGCTTTTGCGGCTGCCTTTGACTCAAGGTATGCAGCGTAATCCTTCTTGTAATCCGTGCTGTAGTCCTTTGTGTCAGCGCCGTACTTCTTATGAAATTCTTTTGAGGAAGTGAGCTTCTTGGGGCCGCCGTATCCGCCCTTTGAGCCGTACTTTCTGTCGTAGGGCTTCTTTGAGCCGTAGCGGTTACTGTTGAAGACAACTCCCTTTTTGGGTGTAACGACAACTTTTCTGTAGGGATCTTCGCCCTCGCTGTGCGTCTCAACATACTTGTCGTTCTGCAAAGCAGAGTGGATGATCCTGCGCTCGTAAGGGTTCATGGGCTCAAGCGCGAGGGGCTTGTGCGACCTCTTTACCTTGTTTGCTATGTTGCCCGCAAGGTTCTCGAGCGTCTCCTTACGTCTCTCCCTGTAGTTCTCGGTGTCGAGCTTGATCTTTATGTATCCGTCCCTCACCCTGTTCACAACAAGGCTTGCAAGGTACTGGAGCGAGTCAAGCGTCTGACCTCTCTTGCCGATCAATATGCCCATGTCGGTTCCTTTTACCTGAACCTCGATGGTCGAGTTCTCCTCGTCAAAGTTCGCCTCAAGCTCTGCCTCGAGCTCCATGGCGGTGAATACTTTTCTGAGGAAATCAAGTACGATCTCTATGGATTCCTCATTTGAGAGGGAGGCCTTCGGCGAAGACTTGCTTTCGCTCTGTGCTGCAGGCGCCTGAGTCTGCGCGGGTGCAGCCTCTGTCTGTGCGGTCCCGGCCTCAGCGTCCGAGATCTTCACGCGGATCCTGGCCTGATTCTTGAAGAGACCGAGGAAGCCCGAGGATTCCTTCTCGAGGATCTCGATATCCGATGAAGAGATCTCACGGCCGGTTTCCTGTTTTGCTATAAGAACTGCCTCTTCAACCGTCTTGGCAGTGTATTCTTTCCATTCGCTCATTGTGTTCCTTTCACGCCGGCAAAAAGGCCGGCTAATTGTTACTCGCCATCCTTTTCGCTGCCTGCAGGCGTCTGATCGACGGGATCTGCGGGTGCTTCAGGTTTAACCTGTGCATCGTTTACAGGCTTCGAAGGCTTAGGCTTGTTGTTTCTTGCGAGAAGGTTGGCGTTCGCAGCTATGCTTGATGCGCTGTAAGAAACGTCGCTCCTTCTGTAAACATCTCCCGATCCTTTGGATTTCTGGTTCTTCTTGTAAGCGTTGCTGTCGTATGAATAATCATAGCTCTTGGTCGAAGTCTTTGCGACCGAAGCCATCTTTGATCCGGTGTTAACACCGTACTTTTTCTTTTTCTTCTTGGACTTCTCGAGGTTCTTCTCGATCATTTCGTCAAGATCGGCCTTGTCCAGATACTTGTTGATAAACAATGTCTGAATGATGGTGAAGACCGAAGTCGCGATCCAGTAAACGCCGACACCGATGGGAAGCATGAGACAGAACACACCGGACATGATGGGCATGACAGTGTTCATGACCCTGCCGGAGTTCGCCATGGGGTTGTCCCCGTTGGGCGGGGTAGTGCCCGCCGTCTGCAGCTTGCCCTGCACGAACTGGAAACCTGCCGCCAGGATAGGGATTATCACGCTGATACCGTTCCACTGCGGCGTATCCAAAATGTTCAGCCCGAAGAGGCTGTTCGCGCTCATGATGTTTGCGATCACGGGCTCCGCCGTATTCTTTACGCTTGAAAAGAACGGCGTTGACAGAAAAGCGTCCCAGTTTGTCTTGTTGAACTTAGCAAATACATCGATGAGATAGTTCGTCTTCTCCGTATCAAATACCGCAAAGTTTGAAAGCTCTGCAGGTATCGGAGCGAGTGCGTTGTTTGCGAGAAACTCCGTCACGTTCTTTACGACGGAATCCGCGCTGCCAAGCGCTGTGACAGAATCCGCGATGCTGCGGTACATGTTTCCGATCTCCGTCACATATCCGGGAACCCTGTAGATAACTCTATAAAGAGCAAACATGATAGGAAGCGAGATGAGGAGAGGCAGACATCCGCCCATGGGGCTTGTCCCGTACTTTGCGTAAACCTCCTGTGTCTCTTCCTGTTGTCTTCTAAGTGAAACCTCGTCCCTCTTGCCCTTATACTTGGCCTGGATCGCCTGAAGTTCGGGCGACATCCTCGAGGAAAGCCTTGAATACTTCTGTTGCTTGATAGTGAGCGGAAGCATCAGCATCTTTATAACAAATGTGAATACAAAGATACATAACGCTATGTTGACGACAGTGAAACCCGTCTCGCTCTCGCTTACAAATAAGCCAAAGAACTCATAGATAGCATTGAGGATCTTTCCCATCACCCAGGAAAAAGGCTTGAGGAACCCTGTTTCCTGCGTCAAAAAAAATAAATCCATTGTTTCCTCCTAAATCGCAGGAACCTTCTATGGAACGGGATCAAAACCCCCTTTTGCAAAGGGATGGCACCTCAGAAGTCTCTTGACAGCGAGGATGCTCCCCTTCAGCGCTCCGTGGCGCTCAACAGCCTCTATCGCGTAGGCTGAACAAGTGGGGATATATATACACGTTGGTCTTCTTTTCAGACCTGACAAGTATTTACGATAGAATCTGATAAGAGAAATAATGATCTTTTTACCCATCGGCTCTTTCCTTATATATGCCGTGAAGCTTGAGCAAATGGATAAAAGCCCCTTTTACATCCTCAAGCTTAAGATTCCCCGTTCCTTTTCTTGCGATAACTACAATGTCCAAACCACTATTGAACATATCAAAGCTTAATCTAAAGCTTTCTTTGATGAGCCGCGAAACCCTGTGCCTTACGACACTGTTGCCGACTCTCTTGCTGACCGATACTCCTAATCGGCTCTTTTTTCGATCGTTCGCGTAAACATACATGACAAGGTATCTGTTCGCAAATGACCTTCCGGTCTTATACACCCTGTCAAATTCATATGTCTTTTTTATCGTCTCGATCAAACTGTCCTCTCCCTGCAAATACTGTGACAGAAGAAAAGGCCACATAACTGCGACCTAAGCTGATAAAGTATGTCTTCCCTTTGCTCTTCTTGCAGATAAAACCTTTCTGCCGTTTGCAGTTCTCATTCTCTGTCTGAAACCGTGAACTTTTGATCTCTGCCTGTTCTTAGGCTGGAATGTCATTTTCATGATACACACCTCCTTTCACCTATAAAAACCCTACATATATCGCTACCGGTCAATCCGCATAGCAGTACTATTATATTAGCATTGTTTTTCAACGTCAAGTAAAACTTTTTGGAGAAGGCCCGATTTTATAGGAAAAATGAAACTACAAAGATAGAAAGTTATGAACATTATCCACATAAAAGTGTTCATAACCGCCTAAAAAAGACTCATTATCTTTTCAAATGACCCCTTTTCCCTTATTTTAGGCTAACTTTTTGTGGATAACTCAAGAAACGGCTGTGGATAAATCGTCATTGAAAAAAAACCCGTTTTGATATAAAATAATACTGTGTGTCCTGATTCCTGTAATATATTTGCACGTGACACATCGCGCATGAATAAAAGCAAGAGGTACTTTCATGGACAATTTGTTATCGGACCTTAAGAAAAACTGGAACGGTATTCTTACCTATTTAAAAGAGGGTTTTAATATATCGGAAGTTTCATACAAGACCTGGCTTTCTTCTCTTCAGGTTGAAAGCGTCGAGGACGGCAACAGGGTAGTGCTCACCGTCGACTCTTCCAAAGTCCCCGCTCTCGGCATCAACCATATCATCAACAACTACGGGATCTTCATAAAGAACGCTATAGAGGAGAAGATAGGTACCGAAGTCGAGATAGACATAAAGGGCAGCGCGGCCGTCGACGAGAAACCAAAAGCTCAGGACATAAAGCCCCGCACATCCGGTCTCGTTCACAACTTAAACCCGAGGTACACCTTCGACAACTTCGTGGTCAGCTCAAACAACCAGTTGAGCCATGCGGCCGCTCTTGCGGTGGCGGAGTCGCCATTTGACAATTCATACAATCCTCTCTTTATATACGGGGAGGCGGGACTCGGAAAGACTCACCTCATGCAGTCCATCGCTCACTACATCATAGAGCATCATCCCGAGCTGAAGGTCATGTACGTTCAGAGCGAGATCTTTACAAATGAGCTCATCGAGGCAATAAGGCACGGAGCGACAACGCCTCCGGAGTTCAGGGCCAAGTACAGGAACGTGGATGTTCTTCTCGTCGATGATATACAATTTATAATAGGAAAGGAAAGAACACAGGAAGAGTTCTTCCACACCTTCAACGCCCTCTACGAGGCGAAGAAACAGATAGTCATCTCCTCGGATAAACCGCCGAAGGATCTGGTGACTCTCGAGGAGAGGCTAAAGTCAAGGTTTGAATGGGGTCTCATGGCAGACATCTCCACTCCCGACTTTGAGACCAAGATGGCTATCCTCAGGAAAAAAGCCGAGATGGACAACATAGAGATAGGCGATGACATACTTGAGTACATAGCCTTCAACATAACCTCAAACGTCAGAGAACTTGAGGGCTCGCTCACGAAGATCAACGCCATGTCAAGGCTGCAGAAGAGAGACATAAGTCTTGCTCTGGCACAGGAGGCCATAAGGGACATCATTTCCCCGAACGACAGAAAGAGCATCACCTGCGAATTCATCATAGACACGGTAGCGGAGCATTTCGATATAAACTCCCAGGAGATATACTCGAAGGGGCGCAGCAAGAACGTGGCTTATCCCAGGCAGCTCGTCATGTATCTGTGCAAGAAGCTCACGGGCTGCAGCATAACAAAGATCGGAGATATACTCGGAAGGGATCACTCGACCGTGCTCCACGGCTACAACCGCATAGAGGACGACATATCAAAGGACCAGGCCATTAAAAACACGGTGGATATACTTATAAAGAAGATAAATCCCGACACCTGATACTACCGGAATAGACGGGTTCTTCCGGGTCAAATGTGGAAAACAAGGACCTTATCAAATAAAATCCACATGCTTATCATCACCGGTCAGGGCTTGAATTTGCGGGGCTTGAGCCACTTTTCCACATATCCCCGGCCCCTAATGATAATACTAAAAATATAAATAATACGGAGAGGCGCCATGAAAATCATTTGCAAAAAATCAGATCTGACAGAAAGCGTTAACATCTCTTTGAGAGCAGTTTCGCCAAAGACAACGATGCCGATCTTGGAGTGCATCCTGATAAACGTCGGCAACGGAAAGATCACTTTCACAACCAACGACATGGAACTCGGCATAGAGACCGTAGTCAAGGGGGAGATCATAGAGGACGGAGTTATAGCGCTCAATGCAAAGATCTTCTCGGATATAGTCAGGAAGCTTCCGGACAACGACGTCACGATCGAGACGGACGCAAACCTCATGGCAAAGATCACCTGCGAAAAGGCAAGGTTCAACATATCGGGCATGACGGGAGAAGAGTTTCCGGCATTGCCTAAGTTTGAGCAGAACAACGGCGTGACCATGTCGCAGTTCACACTCAGGGAGCTCATAAGGCAGACCATCTTCTCGATATCGGACAACGAGAACAACAAACTGATGACAGGCGAGCTCTTCGAGATCAACGGTTCCGAGATGAGAGTGGTTTCGCTCGACGGCCACAGGATATCGCTCAGGAAGATAAAGCTCGGCGCGGAGTACGGCCACATAAAGGTCGTGGTTCCCGGAAAGACGCTCAGCGAGGTGAGCAAGATCCTGTCGGGAGACATGGAAGACAAGGTGAACATCTTTTTCACCGACAAGCACGTCATGTATGTGCTTGAAAACACCGTCATCCTCTCGCGTCTCATAGAGGGAGAGTATTACAAGATAGACCAGATGTTTTCTGCGGATTTCGAGACGAAGGTCCGCATAAACAAGAGAGAGCTGTTCAGTTGCCTTGACAGAGCGACTCTCCTCATAAAAGAAAACGAGAAAAAGCCCGTCATCGTGAACGTCGGCGAGGACAAGATGGAAATGAAGATGAACACCTCCATCGGAACGCTCAACGAGGAGATAGGCATAACCAGAGAGGGAAAAGACATACTGATAGGCTTCAACCCGAGGTTTTTGATAGAGGCGCTCAGGGTTATAGACGACGAGGAGATAGACATATATCTTGTCAATCCCAAGTCTCCCTGCTTCATAAAGAACAGGGAAGAGTCATACATCTACCTGATCCTTCCAGTAAACTTCAACCAGGCCTAGTATGGGGAGCACCATGACGACAGTAAACATAAGAGATGAGTTCATAAAGCTCGGGCAGGCGATGAAGCTCTCCGGAGCGGCGGAGACCGGAGCGGACGCGAAGGTCCTGATAGAAGAGGGAGAGGTCACCGTGAACGGTCAGACCGAGACGAGAAGAGGAAAGAAGCTTTACGACGGCGATGTGTTTGCGTACGCAGGCAAAGAGTATGTCATAAAGAGCTGAGAAGGACCGGCCTAAATACCAGGATATGAACATAACAAGTCTTGAGGTAAGCGATTTTAGGAATTATGAGAAAGCGTATGTTGAGTTTGACAGCGGAGTCAACATACTCTACGGAAACAACGCGCAGGGAAAGACAAACCTCCTTGAGGCTTTGTTCTTCGGCTGCACCTCCAAATCGCAAAAGGGAAGCAAAGAGAGGGAGATGATCAGGTTCGACGCCGATGAGGCGCACATAAGGATCGTCTTCGACAAGAGAGATATAGAGCACAAGATCGATATGCACCTTAGAAAAAATAAGTCGAAGGGCATAGCGATCGACGGAAACCCCATAAAAAAGGCAGCAGAGCTCTATGGTCTCGTAAACATAGTCTCTTTTTCGCCGGACGACCTGCAGATCATCAAGAACGGCCCCGCCGAAAGGCGAAGGTTCATGGACATGGAGCTGTGCCAGCTCGACAGGCTGTATATGCACAACCTGTCGTACTATAACCACGCCCTGAACCAAAAAAACTCGCTGCTCAAAAAGATCGACCTGGGCAGACTCGGTGATACCATGGACATATGGGACGAGCAGCTCGTCAAATACGGCTCTTACATAATCGATGCGAGAAAGAGGTTCACGGATGACCTCAACATGATCATAGGGAGCATACACAGTTCGCTGTCGCTCGGAAAAGAGGAACTGAAGCTCAGGTACATGTATGACGTCTCAGCGGACGCATTTGCGGAGAAGCTCTTTTTGAACAGAGACCGGGACGTTTTCTTGAAGGCGGTTTCGGTAGGTCCACACAGGGACGACCTTGAGTTTCTGATAAACGGCGAGAGCGCGAGGAAGTTCGGCTCGCAGGGGCAGCAGAGGACCACGGCCCTTTCGCTCAAGCTCGCGGAGATAGAGCTCGTAAAGAACAAGATCGGGGACAATCCGGTGCTGCTGCTCGACGACGTTTTGTCTGAGCTCGACAGGGACAGGCAGACCATGCTCCTCGACAGCATAAAGGATACACAGACGATGATTAGCTGCACGGGCCTGGAGGAGTTCGTCGAAAACAGGCTGTCGTGCGACAGGATATATCACGTGGAGAACGGAAGCATAAGCCGCGCGGAAAAGATATGATACCGACGGAAGCGGCGGAGCGGATCGC
>JAGDDC010000033.1 GCA_017958245.1 Lachnospiraceae bacterium | reverse complement strand
TTGAAATCTCCTGATCACATACACACCGACCTGCGTCTTTATCTCGCTGAGAGACTCGTCTGCAAGCCTTATCTCCACAGTCTGCAGGCCGCACTTCGTCCCGTCAAAGTCGCAGTCATACTCCGCGGGGTCCAGCACACGGACGTTGCCGTCCATATACTCCCCGTAGATCACGCATTCGAAGCTCTCCGAGCCGTACTCGACCTCTGTGTACTCATTTGCGGGGTATATCCTTGAGAGTGTCGTCCTGCACACAGGGCAGCCCTCGTCGATCCCCCTCTCGTTTACTTCGTAATCGTGGCCTTTGGGGCAGGTCTTTGTCCTCTGTATGACTAGGACCTCTATCTCGGTCTCCGCATATCCTGAGGTCTTAGCCGTTCCTATCAGGCCCTCGGCTCTCAGCTTCACCCTGTAGGTCCCCGGCCTCTCACCGTCAAAGCCTGAAGCCTCTGCGAGGATCTCCTCCTCATGTCCGTCGAGAAAGGTCGCCTTCACTCTAGTGTCAAGCCCGCTTCCCTCGCCTGCAAACACCACTTGGTCTCTGCCTTCGATAGCTGTGATCACCCTGTCGCAGACAGGCTCGCTGTCCTCGTTCTCTATCCCGCAGTCGTATATTCCGCCCGCGAGGACACAGCCGTTTGCCGCATGGTTGTGACCCACAAAGCAGGCGTCGCTGTGCGTGTGTGCAGCCATCATGCGAAAGCCGCCCGATGCAAAACCGCCTGATGCGCTTCTCCTCGCGGTCGTCCTACCGGACACAAAGTCGTGCCGTCTTCCCACGCTTATGTCTAGCTTTAGATCGTCAAGATAGGAGGCCGTCTTTTCCCTGAACCTTGAAACCCCCTCTAAGCTTATGACTCCGTCCTCCCTGATCCTTTCAAGGAAACGGACCGTGTCGTCCTTTACCTTGTCCCGGACGTCCCCCCTTGTCCCTGAAAGGACCGCTGTCAGGGGGAACGCCACAACCGCAAATGCGGCGACGAGGACTGTTATCATCCTTCCGGGCATAGAAATCCCTCCAAACAACCGCTATTGCTGAACAAACAGTATGGTCGTCACTATCCCGTTCTCGTTCTTCTCCACGGATCCCTTGAAGGAAGCCGAGGGGTTGATGTAGTTCGGGTTGCTCTTCACGTTGGTCGGATCTCCTCCGATCCCGCAGCCATAGCTGCTGCCTTCACTCTTGTCGGAGCCGTTCTGGTTCTCGAGAGTCTTGACCGTCACTTTCACCGCCTCATCGTTCTTCAGCGATGCGATCACGTTCAATACCTCGTCTCCGCTCACCTCAAGCCCGTCATACATGGTCTTGTCGAGCTCGGTGAAATCACTCATCATGGCGCTGTACTGGTTGTTTCCGCTGTTTATGGAAGACTTGCCGCGGTTAACCATGTACAGCGAGATGGCTGACAGGATGCAGGCGATCACAACTACGACCGCGAGCATCAGGCCCTTTACGGATATCTCTATGCGGTTCCTCGCCGCAAAACGATCTGTGTTCATATTGTCTTTGTTCATAGCAACTATCTCCTTTCAAACACCACTTCGGTTATGACTTTGTTCTCGTTTTTTACCACTTTGCACGAGAAGACTTTGTACGGAATGATATAGTCCGGGCCTTCCTCGTCCTTCAGCTTCTGCACGAAGCTCTTTGTGCTGCCGGAGCACACCTCCCCAGCCGACTTGATCTTCACCACGAAAGGCGCGTCACCGGGCTCGCTCACGCCGTCCAAGTAGCGCGCGCAGAAATTGACCACGTCGCTGCCGTTGACTCTCGCTCCGTCAAATGCCATGACATCGCTTTCGCTCACCCTCTGCTCTATGTCGGATATCTGCGAGCCCACCGCTCCCGCGAGGCTCTTCGCCCTGCCAAGCTGCATGACCCCTATCGAAACCAGCACAGCGGTTATGACCACGCTCGTCCCGAGCAGGAGGCTCCTCACGGCTATATCAAAGCAGTTTCTCCTGATCTGTGTTTCTTTCAAGTTTTCTCCTTTCCGGTCGGGACATCCCCGTTCCGCACAGGATGACCCTCCTGCGAAGTCTTTGTTCCCCGTCCCCGCGGGGCAGCCTGCCTCATAGTGACTCCTCAAGGCTCAGCGCGTATGAGTCAAAGAGCCCCAGCGCCTCGCTCATAAACGGTATGAGCAGGTACACGAAGAGGATCAAAAGCCCCGGCAGTATGGCAAGCATCATCGCGAGCTTTGACCTGTCCTCGAGCTGGTATTCGCTCTCCTGGTCCCTGTATTCCCTGAATTTCTTTCTGTCGTCGTTTATCTCCTCAAATGCGCCTTCCAGGCCGAGATCGTCCGCAGCCGCAAGGCTCTCCACTATCCTTGCAAAATGTGGGTTGATCTCCGCGGCCCCCAGCTTCTCGAGGGCGTTTTCCTCGCTGATGGCGCAGTCGTTTATGCATCCCGATATCGAGGGCGCGAGCTGCTGTGAGAACTGCTCCATGACTTCCAGCATCCCCATCACCGTCATGCCACCCGTGTCAGAGAGCATCGATGCCGCAAGCTGAAGCTCCGATATCTCCTCCTCGAGATTGTCCGAGGAGAGCACCTTCTTGAGCTTCATTCCCACAAGGGGCATGAAGAAGCAGACTGCGGGGATCGCGAGGAACACGAACACGTCCACTATCCCACTGTCGCTCCTGACCCGCTCGTCGCTGTAGATCAGTGCGAGGAGCACAAGACCCGAAAGCGAGGCCTGGAACTGCCTGAAATAGAGGATGTTCACGTTGATCCTCTCCCCGAGGCGCCTCAGCAGGTCGGTGTGGCGCAGTGCTCTAGTGTAGTTCTTTACGATGACCCTCTCGATCAGCCTCCCGACGAAGGTTTTCTCCGTGAGATAGAGTTCCGCACGGTGTACCCTTGTCTTTAAGTCACGGCCTTCGCGAAGGCTGACCACCGCAAAATACATGAGTATGGTAGCCGTCATTATGGCGATCCTCACGAGGATCCCCACCTTGCCGTAATAAAAATCCGAAAGCTGTGGAAGTGTCTGACATGCCCACGATTCGATGGCGGGCATTGTTAGGATCGGGACCGCGGTCGTCATGACCAGTCCCATGAAGAGATGACCTTTCTTGACGATGAGCCTCTGTTCGGTGCTGATGTCCATCCTTATCTCGAGCAGCTTTGACAGCACGCCGCCGTCTCCGCTCGAGTCACCGTATTCCTCCACGTTGCTCATCAAAAGATAAAAGATCTTTAAGTATTTGCCTACGATACAGCCTTCGAGCATCCCTAGGACTCCCATCTCCTCTCCGCTCTCGATGGCTTCGGCGATCCTTTCGGCGTAAGGCATAAGCTCCGGTCCGCAGCTCTGCGTCGCCTCCCTTACAGCCCATGATGCGAGGCCGCTCTGATAAAAAAAGTGCCTCACATCAACTATGAACCCGTCCAGTTCTTTAAGCGCCCTCCTCTTCTTTTTTCTCCGTCTCGCGTACTTTATCTCCCTGAACACCGCAAAGACAAAGAAAAGAACTCCGAGGACATCAAGCGCGATGCCAAGCATCCGATCCCCCCTTTCTTCTCGTTCCTCCTCTCAAGCACCTGCAGGCCGCCGGCACCCGCCAAGACAGTTTCCTTCCGCACCGGTCCTTGCCTCTTCTCCTGCGCCGCTTTTTGCAGTCCTTATTATGCCGCTCTCCCGGCCTCTCTTCTCAAAAACGCGCAGAATTCGATGACCTTCCTCCCGCCGCAGGTCGCGCGGATCCTCTCCCTCGCGTACTCGCTGATCATGTCAGTCACGACATAGCAGCGGTTTATCTTGTCGAAGAGGAGTATGTCATGGCACTCGTAGTTCGTTCTCATGCCTTCCGCGTCCCTCCCCGAGGGAACGATCTCCGTGATCCTCTCGATATAGTGGTGTCCCTCCTTGTCCCTGACCATATGCACGTCAAAGTTGATGGAATCGACCACCTGGCGTTCCGCAGTCTCCACGTCGCTTATGCCGAACTCGCTCACGAGGGCGTTCCGCATGTAAGCTATGAGTTTCTCAGTAGAGTTGTGGTGCAGAGTTGACACGGCCATCCTGCCGCCGTTTTGCACCAGCTGGACAAATGCGCCCGCAAGCTTGGGCTCGTTGATCTCTCCGAGTATCACGACATCGCTGTCCATCTTCTTGAAGGCCGTGATGGAGGAATAGACCGAGAAGCTCTCGCGCTCCTGAAGAGTGTGAACGTTCCTCTCGGGGTAGATGTTGTTCAGATTGAGCTCAAAGTTGTTCTCGGCGACTCTGAGCGTGTATCTCGGGTCAATGTACTGAACGAGACATTTGAGCAGAGTGGTCTTCCCGCCGCCCTGGTTCCCCGAGATCACGAAGTTCTGCTCCGACATGGTGAGCATCTTAAGTATCCCTATCGCCCTGTGGTTTCCGTTGTCCGTGATCAGGCTCTCTATGTCCCGCGTCCTGCTCGACGAGAACCTCCTCACATAGAAGGTCCACGAGGGCGAGTAGGGCGGCCTCGTGGCCACGACTCTCGAGTTGTCCGCGAGCGAGCACACAAGATAAGGGTTCTTGCGGCAGAGTGTAGACCTCGCGTCGTTCCTCGTGAGCTTTCGCACCGTCTGCTCAAGGGCCTTCTCGCTGCCGAAACTCAAGAACTTCATCCTGACCGTCCTACCGTGATACATGACGTAAATGGTGTCAAAGCTCCTGCTGGCTTCCGCAGCCCCCTCAGGTCCCGTACTGCCGCCGCACCCCCCGCTCACGCCGTCAAGCGACCTGTCCATGATGAGGATATCCGCCGCGCCAAACCCGTACAGTTCCTCGTAGACGCGCTGCGCGGCGACCTCAAACTGGACACTCTCCTCCGCAGAGGCCACGTGCTCTATGAAAGCACTCCTTATATCGTACTCTGTGAGCACGTACTCCTCTGAATCCTGAAGTTCTCCCGCTCCTTGCTGCCCGTCCTCAGGGGGCGGCAGGGAGCGGCTCATGCTCCATCCCATCTCGTCGCACAGCAGCTCAAATGAGTCCGCTGCGCCAAGTCCCACCATGTAATACAGATACTCAAACATGTCCCTGGCGGTGAGCTTCGACGGTTCTTCCACGGGATAAAGCAGCGCGAGCGCCTTTCTTTTCTTCCCTTCCATGGTCTTTGAAAGCA
>JAGDDC010000032.1 GCA_017958245.1 Lachnospiraceae bacterium | reverse complement strand
TATCAGCTCCGCGGGGTTTGTAAGCTGCGCGTTATCTATCGTGATCTGAGTGAAGTCTGACTCACCGCTCTCTGCCGAAGCTTCGGGTGCTTCCTCTGCCTCTACCTCCATCAGAGCCTTCCAAAACTCATCATCCTGCCCGGTGTAGTGCCTGTCTATGATGCGGGCGTCTTTGTTGATCTCGCGGATCTTCGCCACGGTATGGGCGATGACCTCCGGCGGATCGCTCTCGCATTTGGAGAAAATGACCGTCTGGGCGAACGCGACCTGGTCCCTGTAGAGCTCGGGCCACTCCTTCATGTTGGCCTCGTAGCTCCTCGGAGAGAGGACCACGACGGGCTTTAAAAGAGAGATGTTGTCATGGAGTATGGGCTTTAGGTTCGCGATGATGTTGCTGAGCCTCCCGACTCCCGTGGGCTCGACCACGAGGTAGTCGGGTGAAAGTCCTGAAAACACCGTAAGGACCGAATTTATAAAACTGTCCTTCATGGTGCAGCACACACAGCCTTCCATGAACTCGAGGATCTCGGGCTTACCACTGTTGCCGCTGCTTTCGCTGCTCTTTAGGTCCCTCGCGTCTATGCTGTTCTCTCCGTATTCGTTCTCAAGGACGACGGGCCTGGTCCCGCTCCTTCTGATGAGTTCTTTTATAAATGTTGTCTTTCCGGCTCCGAGGAACCCCGAAACGATCAGAATCTTCATGCCTCTTCTCACTGCCTGCGACGGTTTCCGCAGTATCCACAAGAACAGGGAGCGGTCAATGACCGCTCCCCTCTAATCATATGTTGAAATTACTTCTCTCCCTATCAGGGCTGATTGTCAAGGATTACAACGGGCTTGATGAGCTCAGCGGGCTTATCCTTCATGAGCTGAAGTGCCTCCGGGATGTGCTCCCAACCATGGAATACATGAGTCGAAAGCTTGCTGACATCAAGCTTGCCCGATGAAACAAGAGCACCGAGCTTCTCCATACGGAGACGTCCGCCGGGCATAAGACCACCGTTGATCTGCTTGTGACCCATACCAACACCCCACTCAACACGAGGGATGGAGATCAGATCGCCGCTGCCAAGGTAGTTAACGTTACTGATCTTTCCGCCGGGCTTAAGAGCCTTAACTGCGGATGCAAATGTATCAACCGTACCGCCTGCGATAACAACGCGGTCAACACCCTTGCCGTCGGTCATCTTGAGAGCCTGCTCCTCGATAGAGCCGTTCTTGTAGCTGATGAACTCGTCAGCGCCGTAGAACTTTGCAGCCTCAACGCATTTAGGTCTTGTACCCACAGCGATGATGCGGGAAGCACCACGAAGCTTTGTACCTGCTACGGACATAAGGCCTACAGGGCCGATTCCGATAACGAGAACCGTATCACCGAACTGAACGTCAGCGAGCTCTACGCCGTGGAAACCGGTGGGAACCATGTCAGAAAGCATGCAGGCATCCTCGAGTGACATGCCCTCAGGCATATGAGCGAGGTTACCGTCAGCATCGTTCACATGGAAGAATTCAGAATCAAGACCATCCTTGAAGTTCGAGAACTTCCAGCCTGCAAGCATACCGCTTGAGTGCATGCTGTAGCCTGCCTGAGCCTCAAGAGAGTTCCAGTCGGGTGTGATGGCAGGTACGAGAACCTTGTCGCCGGGCTTGAAATCCTTGACCATGGAGCCGACTTCTACTACTTCAGCGCAGCCCTCGTGTCCGAGGATCATGTTGTGACGGTCGCCTACAGCGCCTTCCCAAACAGTGTGAACATCTGACGTACAGATGGCGATCGCGAGAGGCTTACAGATCGCATCCATGGGGCCACATGCAGGGCGCTCCTTCTCGATCCAACCTACCTCGCCGATCTTAAGCATTGCAAAACCTTTCATCTTACAATCTCCTTTCGGGTGATAAAT
>JAGDDC010000031.1 GCA_017958245.1 Lachnospiraceae bacterium | reverse complement strand
GATCTGTACTGGTCGGAGGAGAAGCCTGCGGAGAAAGAGGAAAACAAGCCTGAGGAGGAAACTGCTTCGGCGGAGGAAACCGAAAAAGTCGAGAGATACTCTGCGGATGAGCAGCCTGAAGAGAAGGATGAGCGAGGTCTTGGAGATGGAGTTTAGGAGTCTTGCCAGCGGAAGCAGCGGCAACTGCATCTACATCGGACAGGGAGACACGCACATCCTGATAGATGCGGGGATCAGCGCGAAGCGGGTCGAGGAGGCCTTGAGAGACATGGATCTCTCGCCCGCGGACATCGACGCTTTGTTTATAACACACGAGCACTCCGACCACGTTGCGGGAGTGAGGGTGCTGCTTTCAAAATACGGTGTTCCCCTGTACGCCACGAGGGAGACCATGGCGGCTATCTGCAGGGACTGCAGACAGGGCGATGTGAGGACCGACACTTTTGTTCAGATTTTTCCCAACAAAAAGGTGGAGATAAAAGACTTAACTGTAGAACCTTTTTCAATATCACATGACGCTGCCGACCCGGTCAGCTATTGTGTGTACGGTGAGGATGTGAAGGTGAGTCTTGCCACCGATCTCGGGACATACGATGATTACACGCTCGACAAGATAAAGGATTCGGACCTCCTGTACATAGAGGCAAACCACGACAGGAACATGCTCCTTGTCGGAAGATACCCCTACTATCTGAAGCGCAGGATCGACGGGGAGAAGGGTCATTTGTCAAATGATGACACCGCAAGGCTGCTGTGCAGCATGCCGGGGAGGCTTCCCGAGACCATAGTGCTCGCTCATTTGAGCAAGGAGAACAACTATCCGGAGCTTGCGAGGGAGACGGTGAGGATGGAGCTCGAGAGGTTTGCGGGCCCGGACCGGGTACCGAACATCACGGTGGCTCTCAGAGACTGCCCCTCGGAGATGCTGAACGTAAAGGGGAGCAGGTGCCTGCAGTGAGAAGCCGTGCAGGCCACAAGCTGTCATCCGCGGGTGAAGTACCGTGCGGGGAAAGATGATCATTTGCCGGCTTAGACCGGTGCAGAAAGAATACAAACAGTCGGAAGGTGGGTTTTATGAAAAAGGTCGTTATAACGGTTATAGGCAGGGACACGATCGGGATCATCGCGAAAGTGTGTACTTTTCTTGCGGAGAACAAGGTGAACATACTTGATATCTCGCAGACCATAGTATCGGGGTTCTTCAACATGATGATGATAACCGACGTCTCAAGGTCGACTATCAGCTTTGAGGAGCTGTGCACGCAGCTTGACGCTGTCGGAGAGAAGATCGGCGTTGTGATAAAGGCACAGCAGGAGACCATCTTTGACATGATGCATAGGATCTGACAGAGAGGACCATTTTTTCATACATTAGGGACGGAAGATATGATCAACGTAAGTGAGATACAAGAGACAAATGCCATGATAGAGAAGGAGAACCTCGACGTGAGGACGATCACGATGGGGATCTCGCTTCTGGACTGTATAAGCAGCGATGTTGACAAGACCTGCGACAAGGTCTACGACAAGATCATGAGGCTCGCGGGCAACATCGTAAAGACCGGCGATCACATAGCGAGGGAGTACGGGATACCGGTCGTGAACAAGAGGATATCGGTCACGCCCATGTCGATCATCGGGGCGAGCTCGTGCAAGAAGACGGATGATTTCATCAAGCTCGCAAAGACCATGGACAGGGCCGCGGGAGAGATAGGAACGAACTTCATAGGAGGCTACTCGGCCCTCGTCTCCAAGGGAATGACGGACAAAGAGAGCCTGTTTTTAAACTCGATCTCCGAGGCGCTCGCCTCCACGAACTACGTGTGCAGCTCGGTGAACGTCGCGTCGACCAAGATAGGCATCAACATGGATGCCGTGAGCCGCATGGGGGAGATCATCCTCGATACCGCAAGGCGCACGGCGGACAGGGATTCGATAGGCTGCGCGAAGCTCGTTGTGTTCTGCAACGCTCCCGATGACAACCCCTTCGTGGCGGGAGCCTTCCACGGTGTCACCGAGGGAGACGCAGTGATCAACGTCGGCGTCAGCGGGCCCGGAGTGGTAAAGACGGCGCTTGAGTCCGTGAGAGGAGCCGATTTCGGCGTACTCTGCGAGACCATCAAGAAGACGGCTTTCAAGATAACAAGAGTCGGCCAGCTCGTTGCGGAGACTGCAGCGAGGGAGCTCGGAG
>JAGDDC010000030.1 GCA_017958245.1 Lachnospiraceae bacterium | reverse complement strand
CTTCCCCCTCTTCATGGCCTCCCCGATCTTTTCAACCTCTGCGTATTCAGTTAAAGGGGTCTCAAGTATCCTGCGCATCCTCTGTCTCCGGCCCGCTCTTTTCGGGGCCTTTCTCTGTCCTCTGTTCGCTTTCTGCCGGGCCTTTCTCCGTCTCCTGCCCTTTCATTTCAGGGCCTTTCTCAGCCTTTTCCTTCGGCTTCTTTTCTTTCCTCGTGTTGAACCTGTTCATGGCCGCTTCGGTCCCGTCCGTCACCCAGAGCTTCACCGCGTCCGCCGCCTTCTTTATGGCCTCCGCGATCACGGGCTCCTCGTCGCGGTCAAACCTCGCGAGCACGTAATCTGCGAGATCGCGGCCGTCCTTCCTGTCGCCCACTCCTATCCTGATCCTTGTGAACTCCTCCGTCCCGAGATGGGCGATGATGTTCTTCAGACCGTTGTGTCCGCCTGCGCTCCCCTTGGCCCTGATCCTTATGGTGCCGGGGTCGAGCGATATGTCGTCGCAGATCACAATGACGTCCTCAGCTTCAAGCTTAAAAAAACCACAAAGCGCCGAGACACACTCGCCGCTTAGGTTCATAAAGGTCTGCGGCTGGACGAGGATGATCTTCTCGCCACCCACGATCCCGAAACCGCAGAGTCCTTTGAATTTCTTTGTATCCAGTTTTATGTTCAGGTCGTCCGACAGCCTGGTTATGGTGTCGAAGCCTATGTTGTGCCTGGTCGCCGCGTACTCTCTCGTGGGGTTCCCAAGCCCGAAGATAGCTTTCATGTGATGTAAGACCGCTCCTTTTTTTGCGTTCAGTTCTGCCCATAGCGCTCGAGGATCCTGTGTATCCTGTCCGTGGGATCGAGCAGCTCGCTGATCGAGTGATCGTGGTTTAAAGTATCTATGAGCAGAGCTATGTATTTGCTCATGTCTGCGCTTATGTACCAGGGCCTCGACAGGAGCTCGGGCGTCTGATAGATCAGGTTCGTGGTTATGACTCTGTAGATCAGGCCGCTCTCGAAGGCCTCGTCAAACTTCTCGAGTCCGTTCGTAAAGAGCCCGAAGGTCGAGCACATGAAGATCCTGCCGGCGTTGCGCTTCTTGAGCTCCTTCGCCACATCTATCATGCTGTCTCCCGATGAGATCATGTCGTCTATGATGATGGCGTCCCTTCCCTCGAGCGTGTTTCCGAGGAACTCGTGAGCCACTATCGGGTTGCGCCCGTTCACGATCTTCGTGTAATCGCGCCTCTCGTAGAACATGCCGAGGTCAAGCCCGAGCACGTTCGCGAAGTACACCGCGCGCTCCATCGCGCCCTCGTCGGGGCTGACGACCATCGTGTGACCAGGGTCGAACTTTATGTCGGGAACGTTCTTTAAGAGCCCCTTGATGAACTGGTAGCTAGGTCTGACGTTCTCGAAGGTCTTGAGCGGTATGGCGTTCTGCACTCTGGGATCGTGGGCGTCGAAGGTTATGACGCTCTCAACTCCCATGTTGTAGAGCTCCTCGAGCGCCATCGCGCAGTCGAGCGACTCTCTCGCGGACCTTCTGTGCTGCCTGCTCTCATAGAGGAAGGGCATGATCACGGTGATCCTGCGGGCCTTTCCGCCTATAGCCGCTATGACACGCTTCAGATCCTGAAAATGATCGTCCGGGGACATGTGGTTCTCATGGCCGCAGACTGTGTATGTCAGGCTGTAATTGCAGACATCCAACAGGATATATATGTCATATCCTCTCACGGACTCGTTGATGATACCCTTTGCCTCGCCTGTGCCGAAACGCGGGCAGACCGTGTCGATCAGATAGCTGTCCCTCTGGTAGCCCTGAAACGCGATCGTTGAAGTGTGCTCGTTGTCGCGGACGTTACGCCATCTGACGAGATAGTCGTTGACTTTCTCGCCGAGCTTGCTGCTGCTCTTTAGAGCTATGACGCCGAGCTTGCCAAAGGGTATGGTCTCAAGAAACACTTCCTGCTGTGACATATCACGTACCTTGCCGCAGGCATGGTGCACATCGGTGCCGTGCCTGCCGCGGCGCCGATGCAGGTGCGAAACTCAGTTTCGTACCTGTAACTTTTATAGCTGTTTTTTCTTTTGCTGTACCCTGTTGTCCTTGCCAAGGATCTCTATGACCTTGTAGTTCTGCACTATCCTCGAGAAGATCCTCTCGTCATACACCGCAGACACCTGTCCCGGCGCGATGTTTGTCGAAATGACCGTCGCCTTGCCGTTTATGAGCCTCTCGTTTATGATGGCGTAGAGCTCCGACATGGTCCTCGAATTCATGGACTCCGTGCCCAGATCGTCTATGATCAGCAGGTCGCTGCTATAGACCTGCTCCGCCTCGAAACTCTTCTCTCCCGTCTCCTCGCGGTTCTTCATTTTGCTCGAAATGATCAGCTCAAACAGACTGTAGGCCGGAAAATACAAGACGTCGTGCCCGCTGTCTGCAACCTCCTTTGCGATGCAGTGCGTGAGAAACGACTTCCCAACGCCCGTGACGCCGTATATATAGAGGTTCTCACTCTTCCCGTCGACAGATCTTATGAACTCGCGGGCATCGGCAAGGGCCTGCTCTATGTTCTCCCTCGGGGTCACGCCCCTCTTTCTGTCCCTGTCGCACTCATCCGCTGAGTAGAGCTCTTTGTCGAAGGTTTCGAAGTTCTCCTTGGCCGTGATCTTCCTCAGCCTCTCGTCGCTGTAGAAGAGCTTTGAGAGCTCATTTTCAAAGCAATGACAGCGCCTCCCGCCTATATAGCCCGTGTCCTTGCAGTCCGCACACACATACCGCATCTCCAGGTAGTCGGCGCCAAAGCCCGCCTCCTCAAGGATCCTCTTCTCCTCCGCTATCAGGGCGTCGTTCGTGCTCTTTAGATCGTCAAGCGCGTCCTCTTTTCCCTCCAACGCCAAATGGGCTCTTTTTACAGAGCCCTCGATTATG
>JAGDDC010000029.1 GCA_017958245.1 Lachnospiraceae bacterium | reverse complement strand
TGCTGGACCTGTCCCATCTCCGCCCTGAGCTCCTGCATTGAGAGATCCCTGATGTCCCTGTCGTCGACCAGGATCCTGCCCTTCTGGATATAATAGTATCTGCCTATCAGGTTCAGTATCGAGGATTTGCCGGCTCCCGTCGCTCCGACGAAGGCAACGCGCTGTCCGGGCTCGATAGTGAAGCTCACGTCCCTGAGCACGTAGTTCTCGCCGTCGTAGGCAAACCAGACGTGATCGAACTCGATCTTGCCCCTCACCTTGCCAAGCTTCTTGGGCTCTTCGGGGTCGTTCACCGTGACCTCCTCGTCGAGGAGGGTGAAGATCTTCTCACCCGATGCGAGTGCCTGCTGGAGAGTCGCCAGCTGTTCCGACATCTCCTGTATGGGGTCAAAGAGCGTTCCCACATACTGTACGAAGGTGTAGAGCGTGCCGACTGACATGACTCCCGCGAGCACCTCTCCGCCGCCGAACCTGAGCACGCTCACGAGCGCCAGGACATAGAGCAGATAGATACTGGGTCTGAACACCGCAAAGACTATGACCTCCCTGAAGTTCGCACGGTAGAGCGATCGGCTCTTCGCCGTGAACTCCGCGTTCTTTTCGCGCTCTCTTGCGAAGACCTTGATGAGCTTCATACCGGAGATGTGCTCCGACAGGTAGGTGTTGATCGCTGTGATCCTCGTTCGGGTCACTCTGTGGCAGGCCCTCGACACCTTCTGGAAGAGGAGTGTCAGGACTATGATGAACGGTATGAACGCGAAGGTCGTGGCCGAGAGCTTTATGTTGAGCATCGTCATGGCTACGATCAGCCCCACTATGTGGAAGATGTTCTTGACCATCCTAACAAGGACCCTGGAGAAAAGCTCGTTTAAGGACTCGACATCGTTGGTGACCCTTGTCACGATCTTTCCCACGGGAGTTATGTCAAAGAACCTGAGCTGAAGCCTGTGAACATGTTCAAAGACCTCGCGTCTCATGTTGAAGATGATCTGCTGCCCCGTATACTCGAGGATCAGTCCCGATCCGATCTCCAACCCGAGGATCACGGCGAGGATGATCATGTAAGTAATGCCCTTCTTTATGACCTCCCCGAAATCCCCGTTCTCGACGAAGATGTCTATGGCTTCGCCGAGGATTATCGGTCTGAATATGTTTAAGAGTGTGATGACCAGCACCATGGCAAGGCAGAGCGCCATCCTTCCGGCGAAGGGTCTGGCGTACTTTAAAAGCCGCACAAACACATGGCTCTTCTTCGCACCCTCAATGTGTTGGTTTTTGTTTTTCATGATTACCTCTGTATGTATTGCCAAATCACGCAGCTTTACTCCAATTCCAGGAACTTTTCAAGCTGCTGTTTCTCGTAGAGTCTGCAGTATATGCCCTCGCGCGCCATGAGCTCGTCGTGGGTCCCGTACTCGGCGACCTTTCCGTCCTCAGACAGCACGAGTATGTGGTCTGCGTTCTGTATCGTCGACACGCGGTGCGCGATCACGATGGTCGTCTTGTCGGCCCTGTCTTTCTTGAGGTTCTCAAGGATGATCTCCTCGGTGTCAGTGTCAACCGCAGAGAGCGCGTCGTCGAGTATGAGTATCGGCGAATCCTTCATGAGAGCCCTGGCGATCGAGGAGCGCTGCTTCTGTCCGCCGGACATCGTGACGCCCCTCTCGCCGACTATCGTCGCGTACTGCTTCGGGAAGTCCATGATGTTGTCATGGATCGCCGCGAGCTTGGCGGCCTCAACGACCCCGTCGAGATCGTTGTAGATCCTGTCTGCAACGGATTCCTCCGTACTGCTTTCCTCTATTATGTCGTCGAGCTGTTCGCTCTTCTTTGTAAATATCTTGATGTGATCCTTCTCCTCGGGCATTTCCCGAAGCTCCCTCACGCCGAAAGCGATGTTGCTCTGGACCGAATCCGAGAAGAGAAAGTTGTCCTGCGGAACGTACGCGATCTGCTTGTGAAGCGTGTCGAGCGGGATCTTCTCTATGCTGTTCCCGTCTATCTCGATCATGCCCGGCTTCACGTTGTACATGCGAAGCAGGAGGTTCGCGATCGTAGTCTTTCCGGTACCGGTCTTTCCGAGTATCGCGAGCGTGCTTCCCTTCGGTATGTCCACGCTCACTCCGTCGAGCACCCTCTTTGTGCCTCTCAAGTAGGAGAAGGTCAGGCCGTTGAGCTTTATATGGCCCTCGAGCCTGCTTATGTCGAGCGCGTTGCTGTCGTCAACGACCTCAGGCTGTTCGCGCATGATGGTGCGCACCCTCTTTGCGGAGGCATTTCCCTGGGTCACCATTGCAACGCAGTCGCCCGTGGCGATCATCGGCCAGAAGATGCTGTCGCTGCACGACAAGTACTGCATCGACATCTACCAGCCGGA
>JAGDDC010000028.1 GCA_017958245.1 Lachnospiraceae bacterium | reverse complement strand
TTCAATATAGTAAAAGGCCTTCTCACCAGACAAGATGTTGAGAGGATCTACGTGTGCACCGACTCCGGACGTGAGGGAGAGTACATCTACAGGCTTGTGGACCGTATGGCAAAGGTCCCCGACTCAAAGGACAAGCGCCGCGTGTGGATAGACTCTCAGACCGAAGACGAGATAAAGAGGGGCATAAGGGAGGCAAAGCCTCTGTCGGCATATGACAGGCTCGGCGACGCGGCATACCTTCGGGCGAAGGAAGACTACCTCATGGGTATAAACTTCTCCAGAGCCCTGACACTCAGGTTCGGTGACAGTGTCCGAAACTTCCTCAACGAGAAGAAGCGCCCCGCCATATCCGTGGGCAGGGTGATGACCTGCGTCCTTGGCATGGTAGTCAGGAGAGAGCAGGAGATCAGGTCATTTACAAAGACACCTTACTACAGGGTGACCATACTCACAGGGGAGAGGGACAAGGCTTTGATAGACGCGCAGTTTCGCGCGGTGGAAGGCTCCGCCTACTATCAGTCGCCCCTCCTGTACAAGGAGAACGGTTTCAAAAAGATCGAGACAGCGAAGGAAATGATCGCAAAACTCCTTCCTTTTGAGCCTGAGTACGAGACGGTGACGGAAAACGGCAGGACAGTCCACGAGGTCGTAAGCCCGAGGGGAGACGTCCCGGTTCCTGCAAATGCACCCGTAGCCCCCGCCGGAAGTGCGGACGGCACCGCACCCCTGATGAGGAGGACAGTCGTTGTCGACCGTGTGGACAAGAAGAAGGAGAAGAAAAACCCTCCCCTCCTGTTCAACCTTGCTGAGCTTCAAAACGAGTGTTCAAAGCTCTTCAAGATAAGTCCCGACCAGACGCTAAACATAGTCCAGGAGCTGTACGAGAAAAAGCTCGTGACATATCCGAGGACCGACGCGAGAGTCCTCTCGACCGCCGTTGCGGCAGAGATCAAAAAGAACATCGAAGGTCTCGGAAAGATCGGTGAGTTCCACGAGTACGTCGGGGAGATACTCTCCGGCGACAGCTACAAAAAGATAGCAAAGACAAGGTATGTGAACGACAAGCAGATCACGGATCACTACGCGATCATACCGACAGGGCAGGGATTGTCCGCGCTCGCCTCGCTAAAAGGCCTTCAGGGCTCGGTCTACGAGCTCATAGCGAGAAGGTTTCTCGCGATCTTCTACCCTCCCGCGGAGTACGTCCGCATAGGAGTGGTGTTCCTCGCTGACAGCGAGAGGTTCTTTGCAAATTACAGGTATCTCTCGGTCGAAGGCTATCTGAAGGTCGCAAGACCGCGCGGGAAAGGCGGGAAGGAAAAGGCTCCTGCCGAGGCGGATGAAAGGCCCGACAAGGAAGAGGGTTCCGCAAAAGACCGTGCAGGCGACGATCAGGACACGACCGAGGTTTCCGCAGATGATGCGGCCTATATAGCGTCCCTCAAAAAGGGCATGGTCCTTCCGCTTGAGGGCATGGCAATAAGGGAGAGCGAGACGGCTCCTCCCAAGCGTTACAATTCGGGTTCGCTCATACTCGCCATGGAGAACGCCGGACAGCTCATAGAGGATGAGGAGCTGAGGGCCCAGATAAAGGGAAGCGGGATAGGAACGAGTGCGACGAGGGCGGAGATCCTCGGGAAGCTCGTGAAGATATCCTACCTGAACCTCAACAAGAAGACTCAGATCATAACGCCCACGCTTCAGGGTGAGATGGTCGCGGGGATCGTAGCCTGCTCGATAGCGTCACTCTTAAACCCCGAGCTCACTGCGAGCTGGGAGAAGGGACTGAGCTACGTGGCCGAGGGAACGATAACCGGAGACGAGTATCTCGAAAAGCTTGAGGGATATGTGACCAGGATGACCGTGAAGGTCAAGGACAGCGGCGCGGGAAGCGACATAAGGAGGCTTTTTGCCGAGACCGCGAAATACTACAAAAGATGACAAAAATGCCCGGGACAAGGCCTGATGGCCTGAGACCGGGCGTTTTTGCAACTATCTTGTGAAAGTGGTGACTGCGAGAACGATGATCCCGCAGAGTATGCAAAACAGTCCGAGAAGGCCGCCCATGAAGAGCCCGTAGCCCCAAGCAGCGAGGAACAGTGCTTTGATGATGTAGCCGAGCACGGTGAACATGGGGGTGATGTGCCGGGCTTCGTGCGAGACGGTTCCCTCGATGGGCATGACGATCAGCTCTCCTGCTGTTGCAAATCTCTCTTCAAGTGCGATAACTCTCTCTTCTGTCTTCATGATATATCCTTTCCCGAAAGATCGTAGCGAACATCTGTTCATATTCATACTATACCAAACATTTGTTCAGAACGCAAGTTCTTTTTTAAAAAATTATCATATATTTTTTTCGGTTCGAATACTCACGGAATCTTTTAAAAAAGTAACTCCACTCATTGTTTAATTGCGACGAATATGCTATAATGTTGTCAGTGTTAGATAATTTAAAAAGAATTTTGACTATATTGATGCCGCATTTGCGACAGTGATGCGTTCATCGGGATTCGGCGGTGAGACATGGACGATAAAGAAAAGAAGGAAACGAAAAAAACTGCAGAGACAAAAGAGAAAGAACCGAGGAAGGTCAAGAGCATAAGCATATCGCGCGCTAAGCCCGGTATGGAGCTCGCGAAAGACATCTACACGCGAAACGACCAGGTCATCCTCAACGCGGGTGCCGTTCTTGACGCGCAGATCATCGCGAAGATCATGTTCTACTCGATCGGGAACATCTTTGTGTACGAGCAGGAGGAAAAGGAGATCTCCTACTCGGAGAAGCTCATGGCGAGCGAGGACTTCAAGCAGTTTGAGAAGAAGTTCGGCGAGACATTGGACGACGTCAAGGATTCGCTCACAGCCATAGCTGACGAGGACAAGGAGGTCGAGGAGGACTTCCTCTTCTCGGAGGTCGAGAACATAGTCAGGAGCACGGGGAGCAACAAGTACGTCTTCGATATGCTCTATTGCATGAGGTCCTACGATGAGATGACCTACGTGCACAGTCTTGACGTTGCGATCATAAACAACTGCTTCGCGAAATGGATCGGCATGTCCGACGAGGACAAGAGGATACTGACGCTCGGAGGCCTGCTCCACGACATAGGCAAGATCAAGATCCCTCAGGAGATCCTCAACAAGCCCGGAAGGCTCACCAACGCCGAGTACGAGATCATGAAGAGCCATGCGCAGAAGGGTTACGACATCCTTGAGAAGAAGAACCTCGATGAGAGGATCAAGCGCATCGCCCTCGAACACCATGAGAGGTACGACAGGACGGGCTATCCCGGAGCCAAGGCCGGAGACGAGATCGAGCCCTTCTCCATGATCACGGCCATAGCGGACGTATACGACGCGATGACGAGCAACAGGGTGTACAGACTGGGCATTTGCCCGTTCGAGGTCGTAAGCCTCCTCGAGAGCGAGGGCAAACAGCAATACGACCCCAGATACCTCATCCCGCTTCTCGAGCAGATAACGGAGGTCTACATAAACCACACCGTAAGGCTGTCCGACGACTCCGTGGGAAAGGTCATCATGATAAACAAGGGTGAGCTCTCAAAGCCCCTTGTCCAGATAGGAGGCACGATGATCGACCTCTCCAGGGCAAGGAACATAACCATAAAAGAAGTTCTCTAGAACAAAAGACCGGGAAGTTGCTCCCGGTCTTTTCTTTAATCCTGCTTCACCGGAATGACTTTCTCGGGCGGCAGGTATTTTTTGATCAATGATTCGTAGAGTGCGGGTATGATGGGTTTTGACAGATAATCGTTCATGCCGAGCTTGATGAAGCTCTCCTCGGCGCCGTTCTCTGCCTCCGCTGTCATCATGATCACGGGAACGCCCTCGCAGAGATGGCCGCCCTCGCGAAAACGCTTGAAGGCCTCCACTCCGTCCATTCCCGGCATCCTGTAATCCAAGAAGATCAGGTCGTAGCGCTTCTTTGCGATCGCCTCGAGGAAGGCGTCTCCCGACATGACAGTTTCGCACTTTATCTTCGTGTTTGAGAGGAGCATGGTCGCAACCGCGAGGTTTGCGGCATTGTCGTCGACTATCAGCAGCTCCGCATCCGGCGCGGTAAATGTGCCGGTGCGCACGATGTGCTTCTTTGACTCGAGGAATGCGGCCTCGTCGCCTACCTTTTGCGGTATGTACAGAGTGAACTTCGATCCCTCGCCGAAGGTGCTGTCCACCTTCATCTGGCCGTTCATCAGCTCGAGGAGCTGGGTGGAAATGCTGATCCCGAGCCCCGTGCCCTCCGTCTTGTGCGTGGTCTCGTTCTCTATCCTCTCGAAGCTTCCGAAGAGCTTCTTCATGTCCGCTTCCTTGATTCCTATGCCGGTGTCCCTGACGCTCACCACGAGGGTGACAGAATCGTCCGACTCCTTCTTGCATTTGATCTCGATGCTCACGAAACCGACGTCCGTGTACTTGATCGCGTTCGTGATGATGTTCGTGATGATCTGGCGGACTCTCTTCTCATCGCCGTACAGGATCTTCGGCAGCTTGTCGGATATCTTGAGCTTTAGCTCGAGCGCCTTCTCGTCGGCCTGGAACCTTGCCATGACTATGAGATCGGTGAGCATCGCGTATATATCGTAGTCGGCGCAAATGAGCTCCATCTTGCCGGCTTCTATCTTCGAGAGGTCCAGTATGTCGTTGATAAGCGACAGCAGCGTCTTGCCTGCGTTGTCGATGATCTTGGCGTACTCGCGGGTGCTGATCTCCTTGGTCTCGCGCAGGATGATCTCGTCCATGCCGAGAACCGCGTTGATTGGCGTTCTGATCTCGTGTGACATGTTCGCAAGGAACTGCGACTTCGCCTTGTTGGCCTCGTCTGCCTCGGCTTTCAGGGC
>JAGDDC010000006.1 GCA_017958245.1 Lachnospiraceae bacterium | reverse complement strand
TGATTTTGCCAACATAGAGAAGAACGCGGTCCATATGCCCGACATGGAGGCAGCCGAGAAGGCAGTCGCTTACATAGAAAAGCTCAAGGAAGAGGGCGATTCCGCGGGCGGTATCGTGGAGTGCGTGATCTCGGGCGTTCCCGCAGGGCTCGGTGAGCCCGTGTTCGACAAGCTCGACGCAAGGCTTGCGGCCGCTGTCATGTCGATAGGCGCTGTCAAGGGCTTTGAGATAGGTGACGGGTTCGGAGCGGCATTTGCAAGGGGATCCGTAAACAACGATTCATTTGCAGTCGACGGCGAGGGAAATGTGATAAAGAGGACCAACCATGCGGGTGGAGTGCTCGGAGGGATCAGCGACGGAGACAGGATCGTGTTCCGCGCGGCAGTGAAGCCTACACCCTCCATCTCCATGAAGCAGTTCACCGTGAGCAGGGATCACGAGGACCGCGATATAAGCATCGTCGGGCGCCACGATCCCGTCGTAGTGCCGAGGGCCGTTGTGGTAGTTGAGACCATGGCTGCGACAGTGATCGCTGACATGCTCCTAAAGAACATGTCCTCGCGCATCGACAGGATAAAGAAATTCTACGACAAGATCTGAAGGCGGGGGCCATATGATAAAGAATGTTGTTTTTGATATAGGCGGAGTGATGGTCGGCTTCAGGTGGAGAGATCACATGAAGGAGATCGGGGCCGAGGGCGAGATCTTTGACAGGACTGCGAACGCGACCGTGTTCAGCGGTTTCTGGGACGAGATAGACCTTGGAAACCTTCCGCTGTCTGAGATCATTGACAGGTTCGTGGCTCTCGATCCCGGAGTTGAGGACTATATAAGGAGTTTCTTCGAGGACAGGACGGCGCTCGTGTATGAGTTCGACTATTCGGCAGCACTTGTGGACAGCGTAAAGAAAGCCGGATACGGGATGTACTTCCTCTCAAACTTCGGGAAAGAGCAGTTTGAGGCACTTTACGGGAAGCTTGGGTTTTTTGGCAGGGAGGACGGCAAGGTGGTCTCCTACGAGGCACATTGCCTGAAGCCCGGAGACGAGATATACCACATACTTTTGGACAGATACAACCTGTCGCCCGAGGAATGCGTGTTCCTTGACGACACGCCGGAGAACGTTGAAGCTGCGAAGAAGCTTGGCTTCAACGCAATAGTTTTTGAATCGCTCGACCAGGCACTTGGGGAACTTGAGAGCATGGGAGTCGTGCTTGATCTCAAAAAAACATGAACACCTCACGGATGCTTTGAAAGTGTGCTTTGCGGGAGGCTTTGAACTGTAAGCTGACCCACTTGGGAGATTTAGATGCGCAAGATACTGTACACGCTCAGGTACGGCGATGGCCGTACCAAGGCTTTTTTGATAGGGATCATATCGTCGCTTTTCCTGGCGGTCGTATGCGGGGCGTTGTGCTTCATCCTAAACCCGCTGATCTTCGGGGGAGCGGCTTTTGTGCTGGCTATTATAGCTGCGATCCTTGTCGTGAGGGCCGGTTTTAAAAGTGTTGACGGTCAGGATGAGGATACTCAAGCGCTTCAGGGCGAGCGCGCACCCGGTCCTGAAGGTGAAAAGCCGAGTGCAGGAAGGCCGGTGGCGGCAGAGAGACCTGACCCGGAGACAGGTAAAGCGCCTGTGAGGCCCGAAAGTATCTCTCCCGGTGAAGCGCCTAAACAAGAGGCAGAAGATCTCCCCGCAAATGAAGAAGTGACCGGACGAGACCTTCCGCAGGGCAGGGAGCAGGAGAAAACCGAAGAGCTTCCGGATGACGAGCCCCCCGGCAGAGAAAGGCCCCGGGGGAAGCTTGAAGAGGAGCCTGAGGAAGAGAGACCCTCGAAGAGAAGGGGGAAGCTTGAAGAGGAGCCTGAGGAGGACGAGGAAGATGAAAGCGCCGTGACCTACCTCAAACAGTACACTCCGAAGGCCATGACCAAACTCTTCAAGACGGTGCGCGTCAAGGGCGATCCTACGGCGATCCTGATAGACCTGTGCGAGGGTGAGCGGATCAGGCAGTGTCCCGCTTACGTTTGGCAGGCAAAAGGCCAGGTGTGCTTCCTTCTGCTCGAGAAGAGCCCCAGAACGGTTTCATTTGCGGCGTCGGAGGTACTCGAGGTCACAAACAGACCGGGAGTCTCCGCAAATCCCAAGCAGGATTATCAAAACCTGTCGGATCTTGAGGAGCTCAGGGAGGAGTTCGAGCGGCTCATGCCCGCGACCTTCAGCGAGGGTATGGCGGGGCGTTATTCCTTCAAGAAGAACCTCTACGTCCTGGGGCACGACATAGCGATAACTCCAATGTCGCTTCGGGCAATGCTTCCAAAGTTCGATTTCACGTTCAAGCTGAAGGACAAGCTTCTTGCTGACAGGAGCTTCAGCGATTATTTCAGGGAAGCATACAAGTGGAAGATCCTGTGGAACGACGGCGTGCTCACCGTGAAGGAGTACCAGGAGCGCATAAGGCACAGCCTTTCACTGATGGCGCTCGACAAGAAGGTCATCGATTACGATTTTGAGAAGAATCTCTCGCAAATGATCCACTATCGCCTGATCACCGACGAATACGCCGACTATTTCAGGGCGAGAAGGGCGGAGAAGAAGCAGTAAATAAAACGAAAGCTGGTGGTTTATATGGAAATACCTATGCCGGGACAGATTTACAGGCATTTTAAGGGAAGGTACTATCAGGTCATAGCTGTCGCTACCCACAGCGAGACAAGAAAGCAGCTTGTGGTCTACCAGGCTCTGTATGGGGATTACGGGATATTTGCGAGACCTATAGAGTCCTTTACTTCGGACACGGATATGAAGAAATACCCTAACGCTACGCAGCAAAAGAGGTTCCAGCTTGTGGACAGAGATCAGCTGATCGCCGAGAAGACAAGGGCCGCAGCGGAGAGAAAGGCTTCTGTTGCATCGTCCGGGGCTGTTTCGGCCCCGGCTCCCGAAAAGGACAGACCTGCGCCGCAGGGCGAGGCAGTCACAGCAGGGATGGAACAGCCTTCGTCAGAAGACTATCCGGAGGGCGTCAACCCCGACCTGATCACTTTTCTTGAGGCACCCACCAACGAGAAGAAGCTCGAGATACTTCTTGAGATGCGCGACAAGATCGATGACAGGCTGATGAACAGCATAGAGGCCTCACTTGATATAGGAGGCGGAGAGGGAAGCCTTGAGGAGAGGATGGGCTATGTCACAAGCCATCTTCGGGCACATGCAAGATATGAGAGCAGGAGGCTCAGAGGCTGACGAAACCTGAACCAGTCGGTGAAAGAAGTTGAAGAGTAAGCAAGAAGGCTGTCGCACAGAGAACTGTGCGGCAGCCTTCTTTTAGAGTGCCGGCTATGGGCGCTTTTTACGGCTTTATGGTGGTCACTCCACTCCATTTTCCGGTGTAGACGGTCTTTCCGCCTCCGGCGTACCAATAACCGGTTTTATAGTATCTTACTTTTATGTACTTTGTCGCTTTATCCCAGTTTTTATCCAGCTTGATGTATTTGGACTGGAATCCTTTTCCCTCGACTTTGAAAGTGAGAGTTTCATCACTTGCGAATTTCTTGCCCATCGAAACCTTGATCTCCACGTTGTAGTCACCCGAAGGATCAAAGTAAACTATGAGCTGCCCCTTGTACTTTCCGCTCTTTTCGATCTTTGCGGACCTGATATGCTGCGTGGGCGGAACGATATAGTATGAAGAACTCAGGTAATCTCCGGTATATCTGTCGTTTATGACTATGTTTTCCCCGGTTGATATGAGCTTGACTTCATATCCGCCAATCTCTTTTGATTTCTTTGGATACTCAAGCGTAAAGTTTGAAAGCGGTATGTCGTATTCTTTACCGGCCTTAAAAACATAGACTTTGCAGATATCGGGCTTTATCGTTTTTCCGCTGTGTACATAGTACCTATAGCCGTTCTCTTCATAAGCGTCCATGTTTTTGAGGTTTTGCTGTACATCTGCGAAAAAGATATCGCCCGAGCCCGTGGAACGACGTGCGCTTAACTGAAGTTTTTTGATCGTAAAAGCGGCGGTTTTTGTTCCTTTGTATATTCCTTTCCCTGTCAGTTTTATCTTCGCTTTCTTCCCGGCGTTTATGTTGTTTGAATACTCTGCCGTGAAGTCGACACCCTCTTTGAGCAGATTGCCTTCCGCGTCTTTGACGGTATATATGGGTGTTATGGGCTTTCCGCAGTAGATATCGTTCTCAAAGATCTCAACTTCCTTCTTGCTAAGCCTGGTGCTGTACTTCTCGACATATTTAACCTTTATGGTACAATCGGAAAGGTTTTTTGTCGCCTCGATCTTCTCCATCTTTGCGTAGATGGTCGGGTATTTGTCG
>JAGDDC010000005.1 GCA_017958245.1 Lachnospiraceae bacterium | reverse complement strand
GACACCGCTCTCCTCAAGCTTCCTCATCGCCCCGTCTCTCTCGGCGCAGATAAAATCATCAGCCTCCGAGAGCGTCTGCGCAGCCAAAGCTATGTGGAGCGAAGCCTGAGAATTGATCCTCTCCTCAAATGCCGGCAGTATGTTGTTTCGAATGTAATTCCTGCTGTAATCGTCCGTGGCATTCGTGCTGTCAAAGCAGAAGGGCTCGCCCCTGCCCTCAAGAAACCCCGTGATCCTTTGCTTGTCGACACATAGAAGCGGCCTGATGACCGTGATCCCGCTCTTTCTTTTGGAGACGGGCCTGATGCCGCACAGCCCGTGCAGCCCGCTCCCCCTCGCAAGATTTAAGAGAACGGTCTCTGCGTTGTCGTCCCGGTTGTGAGCGACCGCGATCTTTGAGCAGGAACGCCTTTTGCACTCCTCCTCGAAGGCCTCGTATCTGGCAAGCCTGCCCTCCTCCTCTTCGCTCCTCCCCGAGAGCTTCGCCGCTGCGGGCACGTCCCTCGTGGCGACGGTGCATGGTATTGAAAGCCTCTCGCAAAGCTTGGTCGTGAAATCCTCATCCCTGTCGGCCTCTTCGCCTCTCACGCCGTGGTTTACGTGGACTGCGAAGATCTCGAGCCCAAGCTCATCCTTCAGGGAGTTCAAAAATAAAAGAAGGCAGACCGAATCGGCACCGCCTGAAACGCCTGCCACGATCCTGTCTCCCCGCCTTATCATACTGTTTTGTTCTGCAAACCGTTTGATCTCATCAAACATACGTCACGCTCCGGTCCTGCCCCGTGGGCTTTATTCAAGGTTTCTGGTCCTCCGGAACTTTGAGTATCTCGTCGGGATAGACAAGTCCCATTTTATTCCTTGCCTCGTCCTCGATGTACTCGTCTGTCTTTTGGTAATCCTTCCTGGCAGCTATGTCCTGCTCTTCGGACAACGCGGCATCATACTCGGACGCAATGCGCTCGAGCTTTTGCTTCTCTTCCTGAAGCTCGTTGTTCACCTGGATAGTCTTGATCATGATGATGCCGCAAATGATGAGTACGATGATCGCAAGAACGCTGATACCCGTCTTCCTCTTTTTCGACATCTTCTGTCTGTTGGTTTTTGCCACGCTATCACTACCTTTTCTATATCTTATAAAGATTTTACTTACCGCGCGCCTTAAAGTCAAGCAGAGGGCTACAGATACTTAAACATATCCTTTGCCTCGTCCTTCTTCGTCGTCTCTACGATCTCGAGCACTTCTGCCTTGACGTTCTTCGTTCCGAACACGATCTCTATCACGTCCCCGACCTTGACTTCCGCGGAAGCCTTGGCAACCTTGCCGTTTATCGAGACCCTTCCCGCGTCGCACGCCTCGTTCGCGACCGTCCTGCGCTTGATCAGCCTGGACACCTTGAGGTATTTGTCTAGTCTCATGACTGCTGTCCTTTCCTCGCCTTTAAAAAAAGAAAACCCACGGCAAAGCCGTGGGTCTCAAGGCAAATTATTTCTTCTTGTTTACTGCATCCTTTAAAGCCTTGCCTGCTTTGAACTTAGGAGCCTTTGAAGCGGGAATCTTGATCTCTTTCTTAGTCTGAGGGTTCCTGCCTGTTCTAGCTGCTCTCTTTGTAACTTCGAATGTACCGAAGCCAACGAGCTGGATCTTTCTTCCACCCTTAAGCTCAGCAGTTACAACGTCGATAAACGCCTTCAAAGCCTTCTCGGAATCCTTCTTTGATAATGCGCTCTTCTCAGCGATTGCTGCAACTAATTCAGCCTTGTTCATGAATAAATCCTCCTCATATAGAAATGTGTTTGGAACTTACAAGTACATTTATAAACTCGTTGTGCCCATTTGTCAAGGAAAAATGCACACTTTGAGCAAAAAAGTTTATTTTTTCCTTTTTTTTTGCGGTTTTTGTTTTTAAGCCAAATGCAGACTTGAAGACAAGGGGATTCTGTTGTATAATTTTTGCCGACGTTGTGTTCGCCGGGGACTGTTTCCGACGGCGACATATGACACAGATGTATAGAGGAAGAGGTAAGAAAATGGACGAAAACAGATCGAATATCGATGAGAGCTTAAAAAACGAAGACGGGACGGACTTCGTTCAAAGCGAAGAAGATATGGCAAATGAACCTGCCGCAGAGGAAACCGTTGAAACTGCGGACGCGGAAACTGATGCAGAGCCCGCCAAAAGAAGCGAAGGCGAGGGCGAAGGCGAGGGCGACACAGATGCCGACAATGCAGAAGGCAACACAGCTGAAGGAAGCGGCAGTGAAGGCAACACAGACGGCGAAGGAACCGACCCGGCTACCGGCGACACAGAAGTCGCAGACGCAAACCCCGCCTCGAAGAAAGCGGGTATCTTCTATATAGTAACCATAGCGCTCCTTGTGGTCGCTGTCGTTGTGCTTGTGATCATACTTGTCACAAACAACAAAGAAGTGGACGAGGAGGAGGAAGCTCCGATTCCCACGGAGGCAGTGACTGAGGCTCCTGCCGACAACGTCATAAAGGACAGCGAGGGCAACGTAGTGACACCCACACCCGAAGCTACCGAGGCTCCCGCCGAGGAAGTTCCCTCCACGCCCGCCTGGAGCGACGACACAGACTACGGTGTGACCGTGGAGCTTGCAGAGTACAAGGGCCTCAAGGGCACCATCGAGTACTCCGCAGTGAGCGAGGCAGACATAGACGAGGAATTGAAATCATTTGCGTCTTACCACTCGACGCTTAAAGATGTCACGGACAGAACGGACATCAAGATGGGCGATACGGTCAACATCGACTTCTTAGGCTCCGTAGACGGCGAGCCTTTCGACGGCGGCGAGGGCGAAGGCTACGACCTCGAGATCGGATCGGGCTCGTTCATACCGGGCTTTGAGGAGGCACTTATCGGCCACAACAACGGTGAGTCCTTCGACATAAACGTGACCTTCCCCGATGACTACCGCAACACCGAGCTTGCGGGCAAGGATGCTACATTTGCGATCACCGTGAACTCGATCTCGGAGAGCATCGTTCCCGAGATAAATGACGCTCTGATAGCAGAGAACACCGAGTACAAGACGGTTGAAGAGTACAGGAAGCACGTGGCTGAGGACCTCTTGAAAGACCGCAAGGATCAGGCGACAGAGGATGCGCGTTCCAACGCCATCAGGAGCTTTGTTGACAGCTGCACCTTCGGCGGCGGTATCGATCAGGAGATCGCAGACTACACGGCTTACAACCTCGAGCTCACCGACCAGCAGGCACAGTACGCGTACGGCATGGATGCCGCATCGCTTTACTCATACCTGATGGGCTGGACCAAGGAGGAGTACGAGGAGAACATGCGCGAGCGCTGCGCGTTCTCGATCAAGTACCAGAACGCTCTCGACGAGATCATCAAGAAAGAGAACCTGACACTCACGACCGAGGAGTACGACGAATTCTTCAACTCGACGTTTATCGACAGCTACGGATATGAGAGCAAGGAGGCTGTTCTTGAGGATTACACGCAGGAAGACCTCGACAAGATCGTAAACACCAACGCTCTCAGAACAAAGGCGGAGAACCTCATACTCGACAGCCTCGTGCTCGAGGAGAAAGTAAACGCAGCAGGCTGATATGATCTGCAGGGGGGCACAAGCTTCCCTGCATTCCTTGTATGGTAAGAACTATGGAAAACGCGGAACTAAAAGAAAACAAGATGGGCGTCATGCCCGTAAACAAACTGCTGATCAACATGTCGCTGCCGATGGTCATCTCGATGCTCTTTCAGGCGTGCTACAACATAGTTGACAGCGTCTTTGTCGCAAGGATAGCGGACGACGCGGCGGTCGCAGGTTCTGCGGGAACCTCCGCTCTGGTCGCTGTCGGTATGGCCTTCCCCTTCCAGATGCTCATGATAGCCTTTGCAAACGGAACGGGCGTCGGCATGAACGCCATGCTGTCAAAGGCACTCGGCGAGAAGGACCGGACCACGGTCAACAAGGCCGCCATGAACGGGATCTTCCTCTCGGGCGTCACCTACATCATTTTCCTGGTTATCGGCCTCTTTTTCTCGGAGTCGCTGATCAGGTCGCAGGGAGGCGAGGGACTGTCCCTGACCTACGGAACACAGTATCTCTCGATAGTGAGCATAGCTTCCTTCGGTATACTCGGACAGGCGCTTTTTGAGAGGCAGCTGCAGTCCACGGGGCGCACGTTCTACTCGATGATCTCGCAGATCACGGGAGCACTGATCAACATAGTGTTAGACCCGATACTGATCTTCGGTTACCTTGGTTTTCCGGAGATGGGAGTCGCGGGAGCCGCGGTCGCAACCGTCATAGGTCAGGTGGTGGCAGGCATCCTCGCACTGATCTTCAACCTCAAGAAGAACCCCGAGATCCACATCTCGTTCAAGGGCTTCAGACCTGACCCGCACGTCATCAAGCGCATCTACGCGGTCGGCCTCCCCTCGATCGTCATGCAGGCCATAGGCTCTGTCATGACCTTCCTCATGAATAGGATCCTGACGGGCCTGAACCCCGATTCGGTCGCGGTCTTCACGGTCTACTTCAAGCTTCAGAGTTTCTTCTTCATGCCGATCTTTGGCATGAACAACGGTATGATACCGATAGTCGCCTACAACTACGGGGCAGGCAAGAGAAGCCGCATGATCAAGAGCGTCAAGCTCACCATGCTCTATGCTTTCCTCTTCCTCGCATTCGGCCTTGCGCTCTTTGAGTTCATTCCGGACAAGCTGCTGCTCCTCTTTGATACGGGCTCGGCATCACTCCTCGAACTCGGAGTGCCCGCGCTCAGGACCATCGCTTTGAGCTACCTGTTCGCATGGTTCTGTATCATAGGAGG
>JAGDDC010000027.1 GCA_017958245.1 Lachnospiraceae bacterium | reverse complement strand
GGAACGCAGCTCGATCACATCTTTATATCGGAGGAGATCGGCGTCGAGAAGCCAAACCTCGGGTTCTACGAGAAAGTGTTTGAACTGCTCGGCGTGAGGGACGACGAGGATAAGACGGAAAGTAGCGCAGGCGATGCGGCGCGCAACGGCGCAGGTGGCGCGGACGCGGCATCTGCGCCCGGGATCGCGGGGTACATACGCAAGTCCGACATACTGGTCGTCGGCGATTCGCTCACGAGCGATATCCGCGGCGGGAAGAACGCCGGCCTCAAGACCTGCTGGTACAACCCCACACACAAAGAGAACACCCGCGGTATCACCGCTGACCTCGAGATCGCGGATCTGAGGGAACTGTACGACATAGTGGGGTGACGGGGCGCATTTATCTCCCACTCTTACCTTTCTTATAACATCCTTTTGACCTCTGTGCAGTTTAGTTTTGAAGCTAGAATGCCGATATGTATATAGGGGTGTTTGCACCCGAAGGCTGTTTGACCTGAAGCCGTTTCGGCTGTACATATAAGCTTCGTGGCACAGGGAGGTGTTACCATCAAAAGGATTCAAAAACTCTTCTTTTCTTTCATACTGGCTCTTTCAATCGTGGCAGGCACCACCGCGGGCGCGGATGGTGCTTTGAAGGCGCGCGCCGAAGCAAATGACGCACTTTTACTCGACGTTCCCGCGCAGGAGCAGGATGTTCCCGCGCAGGACAGCGATGCCACACAGGACAGCGATGCCGCACAGGACAGTGATGCCGAGCAGGATCAGCTCTCTCCCTCTCTGACTGACGAATACACCGAGCCCGACTATATCCTCGGCAGACCCATGACCGATGCTGAGATAGCTGAGCAGGAGAGGATCACATCTGAACACACTCAGCACCTCAAACCCATTGACACCGGCATCACCACCGCGCTCATAGGGGACGTGGCAGTCACCTGCGAGAGCACCGACGACGCCATGAGCCTCCTAAACCCTGACGAGGCAGAGGCTCAGACCATACCTTTCGGTTCTGTCACTGAGAACGTTCCAACCGCCGTAAACTCGGCAAACTCATATACGAGCCCCTCATACACTTCCGCAGACGGCAGGCAGGGCACTGCCTTGAAAGCGACCGCAGACTGCGAGGCTGATCCTCGTGCGAAGAAAGTTACGGACGACGAGCCTAACTCCCACGTGAAAGCGACCGCACAGGTCCGCTCCCTCTCGCCCAAAGATCCTTCGGGCGCTCCCGACACGGCATATATCCTCGCTGACGACGTGCTCGTCGGCGGAACGACCGGATCAAGATACAGCCTCAGAGACGAGGGTCTCGTGACCGCCCCCAAGAACCAGGGCGATCTCGGCGCGTGCTGGGCATTTGCGTCGATAGCGGCCTCGGAGAGCAACCTGCTCCTGACATACCCCGTGCTCAGGGCAAGCCACCCCGACTTTTCCGAGATGCACCTTGCCTACGCGACCTATCAGAAGAGCATCGACCCGCTCGGCGGCTTCACCGACGACAACACCCTCACGGATCAGTCGGAAGGTTACCTCGACAGAGGCGGAAACGCGAGCTACGCGATGAACGTCCTGGCTGGCTGGATGGGCTACGGGCTCGAGTCGACCTACCCTTACACCGACAAGAGGGGCGCATCCTACGTCCCCGACAACCTGAAGTCGGGCGGCACCATAGCAAACTCCGACAGCGGATACCGCTTAAACGGCAGCATCGTGACCGGCATGGCGAACTCCGATATCGTCAAGCAGTACATCAGGCAATACGGCGCGGCTGTGGTCATGATGTATTTTTCGGAGGGCAACCGCAACTACAACCCGCAGACCGCGGCGTACTTCTACAACGGGAGCGAGGCCTGCAACCACGGCGTGACTCTCGTGGGCTGGGATGACGACTACTCCCCCTCGAATTTCTCGCCCGTAGTGCCGAAATCCGCAGGCGCGTGGATCGTAAAGAACAGCTGGGGCACTAACTGGGGCGACGGAGGGTATTTTTACATATCCTACGAAGACACTGTCCTGAAGCTTTCGAACGCCTCATTTTTCCTTGCAGGCGCAAATGAATACGACAACAACTATCAGTATGACGCGGCATCATCGAGCGGAGTCTTCTCCGTTTCCTCAGGCACCGTAAGGCACGCGACAGTCTTCACCATAAAGTCCGACGAGGTGCTCAGCGCGGTAAGCCTCTATGCCACCCCGAACACGAGCTATCAGATAAAGGTCTTCAAGCTTGCGGGAAGCAGGAGTTCGATCACCGATCCCGAACAGGGTGAAGTAGTTGCCACGGGATCCGGGAGCACCACATTTGAGGGATGGAAGCTTGTGAAGCTCTCACCCGGCGTGGCAGCTGCCCCGGGAGATAACTACTCCGTGGTGGTGACGCTTTCCTCCACGAACGGCTCAAGCTCCACGGCGATCCCGGTCGAATACAGCTACAACTCCATCGTGACCAGAGAGCGCAAGCAGAACTTCATAGACACGGGAAGAGGATGGGCGGATGCCTGTGACTTCCTGGCCGGCGACAGTGTGGGCAACCTGCGCGTCAAGCTTCTCACAGGTGATGCGGCGGTCGAAAACCCGATAACTTCCATCACACTCTCTCCGGGCACCTTGAATCTCGGGAGATGTGAGACGGCAAAGATCAGCGCACAGACAGTCCTTGCGGGCGGCGGATCCACTACGGACAGAGTCATCTTCTCAAGCAGCGACAACACGATCGCCTCGGTGGAGAGCGACGGGACCGTCACTGCAAGGATGCCCGGTACCGTGACCATCACCGCCTACGCAAAGAGCTCGCCCACGGTCTGCGCGACCTGCACGGTAACCGTGGCGATCAAGACACCTGCCACGTCAGTCGAGGCCACAGATCCCGAGCTCACCGTGACAAAGGGGAAAGAGGCAAGGGCGGCCATCTCGGTGCTTCCCGCATCGAGCGATGACTATCTGACCTGGACCGCGGACAAGAGCGGTATCGTATCGATCGTCTCCTACGACAACTCCTACATCACCGTGAGGGGCTTAAGCCTTGGCACGACGGTGCTCACCGGGACGACCACATCCGGCAGGACCTGTTCGATCACCGTGACCGTGGAGAACCCTCTGGAGATGAAGGAGACCCTGGCCGTGGCATACGACGAGCTCCCCAAGACACTCGACTGTCTCACGGAGTACATGGTTGACATAAGGAACTCAAAGAAGTTCTCAAAATACCTCGATACAGCGACTTCCGTGCGATACACCCCGTCGCTTTCGACCGTCACCGTCACTCCTCTCGGAAACAACGGGCTTTCGGGCTTCAAGCTCTCCATAAGTGACGTGACTTCCACAAAGAAGAGCGGTGACAAGCTGAAGTTCACGGCGACCATAACCTACATCAAGACCTCCGGCAGCAAGTCCGTGACGAAGACAAAGAAAGTCATGCTGTCTGCAGGAATAGTGAGGCCTTGCACGAGCCTCACCGTAAAGGACGGCTTGACCACCATATCAAGCGTTAAGAAGAACTCAAAGCAGACTATAGAAGCAGTGTTCAACGGCGGCATCTCCACCCCCTCGGACACGAAGCTAAAATACCTCGTGGTAGACGCGAGCGGAACGCCGAGCGCCGAGGCAAAAAGAGTCATCTCGGTGAGCGGAAAAGGCGAAGTGAAGTTCAAAGGGCCCGGCACCGCCTACGTCAAGATATGCCTGGCGAGCAGCTACGACAAGAAGTCGAAGACCTACGGCAAGAGCTGTCTGGTGAAGGCAGTGTGTCCCGTGGTGAGCTCCGTCGGTTTCTCGGAAGACACACCTGTAGAGGTGAAGGCAGGCGCTTCCCTGAACCTCAAGCCTTTCCTTGTCTTCTCACCCTCAACCCCCTTTGGGGCTGACAACATGAAGCTCAAATGGACCGTCGACGACAAGACACTCGGCTCCGTCTCAGGCAAGGGACTGCTGAAGGTCAAGAAGAAGGTCACCGGGGCCATCACCGTCACGGTGCAGGCCGTGGGCGGCGTGCCAAAGGGCGCAGCAGCGCCCGAGGGCAGGATAAGGCTTACCATAGTTGACTGACAGGAAAACAAAAAGTGACTAAGAAGGCTCAAAACCTTTCTTAGTCACTTTTTTCTTTGTTTATTCGGTCCTGTCTATATGAACTTCACCAGAAGCAGGGCTGCGTCTCTTCTTGTCATCTCCGCCTCGGGGTTAAAGTAACCTTTGGCATCGGGCTCCATATAGCCAAGTCCCGTGACGATAGCCACGCCGCCTCTGTACTTTCCGGAAATCTTGTCCGAGTCCGCAAAGTCGTTCTTGTATATGTCGAGTCCCACGACATCGCCATAGCCCTTGAAATGCGCGATCATCAGCGCAGCATGCTGTCTGGTGAGCGCCTTGTTGCCACCTTCTACCTTGCCGTCGTCACCTATGACATCACTCTCGGAAGTAATGCCCAGTGCCCTGTAATACATGATCATATCCCCGTTCGGAAGCTTTCTCCAGAGATCGCAGAACTCCTGTCTCGTGATCACCTTCCCGGGTTCAAACCTGTCGCTGTCAAAACGTACGTCAAGAGCTGCAAGGATCTCGATCGCGCGTTCTGCGGGATCGCCTGCTATGTCAGTGTAATCACCTGCGACAACAGGCTTGATATACTCTTCTCCGCGGAAGTCGATCTGCTTGCCGGTGTTTGCATCGACGAGCTCGGGGTATATGCGGGTAGCATAGGTGAGCCTGAGCTTTTCTTCCGTTACGTATCTGCTCTTCTTTCCCTTGCCGACCTTCTTGGTCACTGCGTAGAACTCATAGCCAAGGTCAAATCCGTCGTAGGAGAGGTATGCCTTCTTCGCCTTCTCCTCACCGATCACGTTCTCGGGTGAGGGAAGTTTGACATCCGTAAAGTTCACTTCGTACCAGCTGACCTTGCCCGTTACCGCATCGACCTCACCGTTGATGCTGTCGTATCCTACGGGGATCTTCTTGTAGTATCTGTCATATCTGAAGTAGTAGCCGTAAGCTATCTTCTTGTCGTCTTCCGTGTAGTATACCGCTGCCGGCTCGGATGCAGAAAGCTTCGTCTTCGAAAACTTTGTCTTGTCCTGTTCCTTTGCAAATGCTTCAAAGATCTGTCTGCACTTCTTCTTGCTGATCTTCTTGACCTTCTTGCCGTAGTACTCCTTAGTCGATGAGTGGTAGAACTCTATCCTTCCGGTCTTTGCGTCCAGCTTCGCATTGAAGTATCCTCTGTAGTACTCGTCAGGATCGTAGTTTTCGTCGTCTTCCTCGTTGTCGGGGTAAGGTCTGTCGTCTGATGCGTCGATCCACCACACGTATCTGTCGCCATCCTTCTCAAGTTTGGCTCCGATCGAGGTGTATTCATCATCCATGTAGAGCTTCTTGTTGTTCTTTAACAGTTCGATCGCCTCATCCTTTGAGAGCAGGTCGTTCACGCCGACGATCTTCGCTATCTCCTCGTCGCTCAGGGCATCATAGACGCGTTCGTCTCCGTTGGCCGCCTCCTTGGGCTCTTCCGCTGCTTCTTCGTCGTCGACGTCGTCCCCGCCCCAATAGTAGCGTTTTTTGTAGATCTTGCCGGTCTTCGCGTTCACCGAGATATAGGGAAGCGAAGGCTCGTAAGCAAGGAAAGCCTTCTGCTTGCCATTGTTGTCGTAGGTGATATGGTACGACAGCGCCATGTCAAGCTTCTGCGAGATCAGCTTTTCCGCTTTCTCGCGCGTCATGATCCCCTCATCCGAAGGAACCTTGACGTCGTAGTTCCAGTTGCATCTGAACGAAATAAGGCTCTTGTCGTCATATGACAAGGTGACGGAGGCATCGTTGTCTTCCACCTTGATCCCGTTCTCATATCGGTCATAGTAGTAGCAGTAGGAATTGTTCCACGTATAGGATTCCGAACCTTTCAGTACGACGTGTCCCTTGAGTTCGGGAGCAACCTTTGCGATGTATTCCATCGCCGTGTCCTCAAGCTCCCTCTTTATGTAGTTGGGCTTCGTCTGATCCACGCTGCCGTAAGGTATATGTTTCTCGAACCCCCTGATCCTTCCCTTGTCGTCACAGAATACGGAAATGTTCGTGTTCCCGTCCTTGTCCGCCCAGTAGAAACTGTAATCCGTGTGATCTCCATCTGTCGACACGTAGTAATCAAAGCCTGTCAGGTCCTTGCCAAGCCCGAGCTTCGTCTTGACTTCAGCAGCGACCTTCATCATGTTCTCTTCGAGGTCCTTGTTGTCCTTTGCCTGAGAGACAACCCCGTTCCCTGCAGCCGCAGTTCCCGCATAGGCAGGCACTTCAAACACGCCGCATAACATCACCGCAACAAGTATGGCAGCACATATCTTCTTCATCATAATACACCCTTTCCGGGCAAAAGCCCTTTTCTTCCCTCATTTACACATATTAGACGAGGGATGCCTTCTCGTGGTTCCAAAAAACAATAGTTTCTTGCAAATGCGCCCGCCGTCACTCCCAGCGGATCTCCATGTCTTCCCTTTCCTTTTGCACATCCTCGCAGACACGCCTGAAGCTCGTCGCGTAGCTTTCAAGTGAGAGCGCCGCCTCCTCAAACCCCGTGATCCTGATCACGGTTCCGGTGGGAAGGTCCGTCAGCGCATCATGCAGCGCGTCAAGGTTCGCGCCGTAGTACTCCTCAAACCCGAGGCTGTTCTTGAGCCGCTCGTGAAGCTGCTTTCTTGTTGTGACATCCTTTATATCAACTGTGTATTCGTTCATGTTCCGCCTTTCTCCGACGAGCGACGTGTCTCCCGTCCGCATCACTCCGCCTCGTACAGCTGCTCGAAGCTCTCATAATGGTCTTCGGTATAGTATATCGCGCCATCCTCCGAGTAGATCAGGCGCTTCGCGCCGCGCTTCTCCGCCCCGAGCGTGTCGATGTCGCACTCCCTGTAATCCCCGTCGGGCAGCCGTCCCTCGTAGTTCCCGAAGTGGTCGCCCCCTATGCAGCACCCAGGCGCATACTCCTCAAGCGACCCTCCGTTCCAGCCGAGCTTCTTTGCCTCGCTCTTGGTTATGAAGTTCGCAGGAAGCTTGCCGTAGGTATGTATGTACAGCGCCACATCCTCCTTGGAGGTATAACTGCCGTCGGGGTCGAGCTCGGAGGCATCACCGCCCTTCTCAGACTCCCCCTTCTTGTTTCCTCCGGAGTCCTTCTTGTCCTCTTTCTTCGAGCCCTTCTCCTTCTGCTCTTCTATGACCTTCGAGCCTTCCTCGAGGACCTCGTTCACCTTCTCGGCGACCTTCGCGCACCCCGCAAATGACAGCAGCACTGCGAACAGTACCGCGACAAAAGAAAACCTCTTAAACTTTCCCTTCATAGAAAACCTCTCAACTCTTTTTTTATAGTATTCCTCTTATAAAAAGAGGGTTGAACCCGGTCCAACCCTTTGTAGATCATAACTTGTACTTCTCCCTGTACTTCTGCAGGGATTTCATGAACTCGTCTCCGTTCTTGTCGCGCAGATCGATGACGTACTGGTGAGTGTCGAATTCGTCGGCCTCGAGCTCGATCATGGCGAGCGAGATGTTGGAGCAGTGGTCCGCGATCCTCTCGTAATCGGAGAGGATGTCGTTTAAGATAAAGCCCTGTGTCAGCGAGCACTCGCCTGTCTGGACGCGCTTTACGTGGTTGAGCTTGATGGACTCCTGAAGCTCGTCAATGCACTCCTCGAGAGGCTCGATGTCTCTTGCTGCCGCTATGTCGCTCGCGTCAAATGCGTCTATCGTGTTGTCCGTGATCTCAAGGATCGCGTTCTTCATGACTTCAAGCTCTTTTGAGGCGGCCTCGGTGAAAGAGAGTTCCTTCTCGTGAAGCTCCTTTGCGGCCTCCGCGATGTTTAAGGCGTGGTCCGCGATACGCTCAAAGTCGCTGACGGTATGCAGGAGCTTTGAGATCTGCTTGTTCTCCTCGTGGTTCAACTCGTTCTGCGAGATCTTGATCAGATAGGTGCCGAGCTTGTCCTCGTACTTGTCGATCGAATCCTCGTTGTGCTCGACCTTCGCATAGCCCTCGTCGCTATACTCGTAGAGCAGCTCGATAGCGCGCTTTACGATCTTTCTCGTGAGCCTTGTCATGCTGCCCATGGCGATCATACTCTGATTGATCGCAAGTGTCGGGTGAGGTATGAAACGGTCCTCGAGACGGTCGATGTCCTTGAGTTCCGCCTGTTCTGCTTCCTCCTCGGGACTCATCTTGAAGATCCTGCTTATCTGCTTCTCTATGATCCCTATGAACGGGAAGAGCACTGCGACCGTCATAACACGGAAGATAGTGTTCACAAGGGCGATGATCACGGGGTTCATGACCATGTCCATGAACGGGAAATGAACAAAAGCGTTCACCGAGTAGAAGGCTATCGACCAAATGGCCGCTCCCAGCACGTCTATGAACAGATAGGCAAATGCTGTTCTTTTACCGCCCGTGTTTGCACCGATCGCAGACACGAGGACCGGTACGGCTGCTCCGACTCCGATACCCATGATCAGCGGGAAAGCCGCTGCGAAAGAGATCGCTCCCGTGAAGGAGAGCGCCTGCAGGATACCGATCGCAGCCGATGCGCTCTGAAGGATACTCGTCATGATGATACCGAAGAGTATGCCAAGGAGCGGGTTTGAAAAAGTGGTCAAAAACGATGTGAATTCGCTACTTTCCTTTAAGACGGCGACAGAGCTGCTCATCGTCGACATGCCCACCATCAGCACGGCGAAGCCCATCAGTATGTCACCGACGTGCCTTTTGGCCTGGCTTTTGGAGAGTTTGACAAAGAGGATACCTATGAGCGCGACTACGCCCGTGATCGTGGCGGACGAAAGGAGCTCGACCCAACCGCTTCCGCTTATGGCGGACAGCGAGAGGAGCCAGCCCGTCACGCTGGTCCCTATGAGCGAGCCCATGATGATACCGATCGCCTGCTTGACCTTCATCATGCCCGAGTTAACAAAACCGACTACCATGACGGATGTTGCGGATGACGACTGTATGATCGCGGTGACTCCGGTACCGAAGAGGACACCTTTCAAGGGTGTTCCGGAGAGCCTGAAAAGGATCAGTTCAAGTTTGCTTCCCGCGACCTTTTTGAGTCCGCT
>JAGDDC010000372.1 GCA_017958245.1 Lachnospiraceae bacterium | reverse complement strand
GACGACTACAAGGAGGCTCAGGATTATTATGATAAGGCTCCCTCTGCTTCGGACATGAACACTGAGAGACCTGAGTATAAAGCGCCCGAGCCTTACGAGAGGCCCAAGGAAGAGCCAAGTGTGACTCCTCCCTACGCATTCCGCCCTGTAAACAGCTATCCCGGACCCGGGGCTCCTATGCCCGGACTTCCGAAAGGAGCTTTCCTTGAGGTCTTCAAGTCAAAGGCTTTCGTGGTCCTTATCATAAGTCTCGTGCTCTATGCTGTGATCAACGCCATCGGCGCCTTCTCACGCATACCGTCGAACACTTTCATGACACTGTCATCCGTCTACGGCAACATCCTGTCAGACGCTGACATAGCCAATCTTGTGAACGGTCTGAGAGTAGGTATGATCATAGGAGGTGTCGTCGATCTCATACCGATGATACTCGCCATCATAGCTCTCTTTATGATCAACTCTTCGCGCTTTGACAGACCCCTCATATCGGGAGGCTTCAGTCTGGGACGCGCTTACGCGATCCTCATGATGATCATAAACATCATCGCCTACGGACTTGTCGCAGCTGCATTCATCGTTGCGGGAATCTTTTCATACCTCATACCGACTGAGGAGATAGACGCATACATCTCAGAGATACAAAGGCTCCTGCCCGGCAGCTACAGGATCAACATCTCGGGCTTTATGATCAGTATGATCGCGGGCTTGCTGTTCACTATAGCAGGCGTGATCATAGCCGTCATGGTATTCAGGATCATCTACTATGCGAAGATGCAGAGCTCGTTCAAGAAGATGCGTCTTTGCTGCGCGGAGATGGAGGTAAAGGGACGCTACCCTTCTTCATTTGTGGGGGTATACGCGATCATCATCGCGGCATTCGCGTTCCTTGCCACACCCTTCACCATAGGTGATTACATCACCGGATTGTCGCTGCTCTTCTTCATCATGTCGAGGATCAGCTTTGCGGTACTCATCTTCACCATGCGAAAGACCATGAAGATGTGCGACAGATAAGTAAAACTATAAAGATCAGGAGAGTTGCCTCCCCTGATCTTTTTTTTCCATAGTCTCTTGCCTTTATCTGCCTGTCATCAGTACTTTGTGATGCCGTCCTTTGTCACTATGCCGTAGATGTGCTTCAAGGGCTCGCAAGGCTCGTCCGTGATGGTGTAGGCTCCGAGGAACCTCTCCTTTGCCTGCTCAAGCTTTGAGCGGTCGTTCGCGTAAAGTGTAGCGAGAGGGTCTCCGGCGTTCACCTTGTCGCCGATCTTCTTGTCTATGATCATACCTACCGAGAGGTCGATCTCGCTCTCCTTTGTCTCGCGTCCGCCACCGAGCACGAGTGATGTCATTCCGACCTCGTCCGTGTGGATCGCGGTGATGTAACCGGATCTGGGAGCAAGCACGGGCTCTGCGATAGAAGCCTTGGTGAACTTGTCCGTGTCGTATACGTAGCTCTCATCGCCGCCCTGGGCCTTTATGAACTCCGCCATCTTCTTTAGTGCGCTGCCGTCCTCGATAGTGCCAAGCAGCAGTTTCTTTGCCTCGTCGAGGCTTGAAGCCCTGCCTACGCCAAGCAGCATGAAGGCTCCGAGTGTTACGGAGACTTCGAGCAGATCCTTGGGTCCGTTGCCCTTGAGCGTATCTATAGCCTCTATTACCTCGAGCGAGTTGCCGACTGCTCTTCCGAGAGGCTGGTTCATGTCTGAGATCACACCGTAGGTCTTTCTTCCCACACCCGTGCCGATCTTCACCATAGCTTCAGCGAGAGCGATCGAGTCGTCGAGAGTCTTCATGAAAGCGCCGCTTCCCGTCTTAACGTCGAGCACTATGACGTCCGCGCCGGCTGCGATCTTCTTGCTCATGATGCTTCCGGATATCAGAGAGAGGTTATCGACCGTTGCAGTGACGTCCCTTAAGGCGTAGAGCTTCTTGTCCGCGGGTGCGAGGTTTGCCGTCTGTCCGGCTATCGCGAGCTTTATGCGGTTTACGTTGTCAAAGAAAGTCTTCTCGGGGAGCGCCGTGGTGAACCCGGGGAAGCTCTCGAGCTTGTCGATCGTTCCACCCGTGTGTCCCAAGCCTCTTCCGGACATCTTCGCAACAGGCACGCCAAGAGCTGCAACCATGGGCCCTATGACGAGCGATGTCTTGTCGCCCACGCCACCTGTGCTGTGCTTGTCCGCCTTGATGCCCTCTATGGGTGAGAGGTCAAGGAGGTCACCGCTGTTTGCCATAGCCATGGTGAGCGCTATGGTCTCATCCATATCCATGCCGTTGAGGCACACGGCCATGAGAAAGGCCGAAACCTGGTAATCCGGGATATCTCCCTTGGTATAGCCGTTTACGATAAACTCGATCTCTTCTTTTGACAGTTTTTCTTTGTTCTTCTTCTTCGAAATCAGATCATACATCCTCATAGTATCCTTCTCCTTTAAAAAAAGTGTCAAGGCCCGTGAGCCCTGACACCATTATATCATCATTTGCGGTCAAATAAAAGCGCGATATGCTTTTATGAACATATTCCGGCTAAGCGTACAGCTGAAGTATGAAAAGCTTCAGGTATGACGATTCGTCAGCGTCCCAGAGTATCGGATGGTCGGGCGCCTGCGTCATGAACCTCACCTGTCTGACGCGGCGGTGCACTGCCTTCGCTGCCTGCGAGATGACCGTCTTGAAAAGATCCTCCGGCATGAAATGCGAGCACGAACAGGTGACAAGGAAGCCTCCGTCCTTAACCAGCTTCATGCCCTCCATGTTGATCTGCCTGTAACCCTTCATCGCGTTCTTGACCGATGCCCTCGACTTGGTGAAGGCAGGCGGGTCAAGGATCACCATATCGTACTCTCTCTTTTCCCTGACAAGCCTCGGAAGCAGGTCCATCACGTCCTCGCACACAAAGTCAACCGTCCCCTCAAGGCCGTTTAACTTTGCGTTCTCCCTCGCAAGATCGACCGCAGCCTGTGATACATCTACACCCGTGACCTTCTTTGCACCGCAGATCCCGCAGTTTAACGCAAATGATCCCGTGTGAGTGAAACAGTCCAGCACCTCGAGTCCGCGGGCGAGCTCGCCCACTGCCCTGCGGTTTAGCTTCTGGTCAAGGAAGAATCCCGTCTTCTGGCCGTCCTTTACGTCGACGTGGTATCTGACCTTGTTCTCCGTTATGATCACGTCCGTGTCAAACTCTTCTCCGATGTAGCCTTTAAAGGGCTCGAGTCCTTCATTTGCGCGGACCTTCGCGTCGCTCCTCTCGTACACGCCCCTTATGTGAACTCCGTCAGCTTCAAAGAGTTCCTTTAAGATGTCGACTATGTCGTTCTTCATCAGATCGATGCCAAGCGCCAGTGACTGTACCGCGAGGACGTCTGCGTATTTGTCTATCACGATGCCCGGCAGGAAATCAGCCTCACCGAAGATCACGCGGAAGCTGTCAGACCCCTCGAAAGCAAGCGCCTTCCTGTAATCGTAGGCGCGTTTCACGCGGTTTTTAAGGAACTCACGGTCTATTACTTCATCCTTCTTTGAGAGCATCCTGATGCTTATCTTTGATCTCGGGTTGTAGAACCCCACACCCAGGAGATAACCGTCAAAATCCTCCACACGCACTATGCTCCCCGGCTTTGGATCTCCCTCCACCCTGTCGATCTCGTTGTCGTAGATCCAGAGGCCTCCCGCCTTGTAGGCCCTCGCCTCGCCTTTTTTTATCCTTACAGTGCTATTCTCCATCTTCTCTCCGTTCCTGTGCGGCGCCGGTCTCTTCCGTACTCTTTTTTGACTTTATGAAGACCAGGAACCTACCGAACACGTAGTTTAAGACTGTTATTATGATCGTCATGACGATCTTTACGGGCCAGTAAGGGAAGCCTAGCAGCGTCACGAAGATGAACGGCAAGCCAAGTTCTATCACGAGAGTCACGCCTCTTAAAGCGACAAACTTGAAGAACTTGACAGTCTCGTTTTTCTTCCCGTCGTCTCCCGCTTTGAACACCCAGTAATTGTTTATGAAAAACGCGAAGACTACAGCTACAACCCAGGCTATCGCATTTGTCAGGTTCTCCTCGACGAGGAGCACGTTGTACAAAAGGTATGAGCACAGGAAATTCACTGCCGTCGTCAAAAGCCCTGCGATCACATAGGTTATGATCTCTCTCGTACAGTATTTTTTGAAAAGGTATTTGAATTTTTCTTTCATGACACTATCCTTTAAATGTTTACAAATTCCTTGAGGGATGCTAAACTAATAGACGGACCGGTTGCGGTCTTTCACAAAAGTTTAGTAAGAGAAAGGCACGAAGCATGAAGATCATCACTAAAAACCTCATGGAAGCTATTGTGGAGCAGAAGCTCGACTCAATGATAGACAAGCTTGGCTGCTGTAAGTGCGATGTGTGCAGGATGGATATACTCTGCTACACCTTGAACCGCCTTCCTCCAAAGTACGTCGCGACCACCCAGGGCGAACTGCTCTCAAGGATCGACTCTCTGAGCTCGACGTTTGACATCTCGATCGTCACCACCATCACGAACGCCGCAGAGGTCGTAAGGCAGCATCCCAGGCACGATCTTTTAAAAGACGACAACGATCAGCAATGATACGCTTTAACGCGATACAAAAGGGCACCGCATCCTGCGCTGCCCTTTCTTTTTTTTGAATACTTTTTTCAGACCGGGAAGCTCTAAAAGTACTTTCTGCTTCCCCAGAGGTTGCTCTTTTTCAGATCGACGTACTCGTTGTACGCCTTCTCAAGTATCTGCTTCTCGTTCGAGAATTTGAGCAGATGGTACGCCTCGTGATACTTGTAATAACCCGAATCCACAAAGTATTCTTCACGCTGTGGCTTGCTGTAATAGCTGTCCGACATCATAAGATACCAGTGTACGTCCTTAAGCACGATGTTTTGAGGAGTGTTGAAGGTGTATTGGCTCTTGCCGACATACTTGATGATGGAAGCCACGGCTCCCGTCTCCTCCTTCACTTCTCTGAGCGCAGTATCCTTGTACTCTTCGCCTTCCTCTACCGTTCCTTTGGGAAGTACCCAGCCCTCATACTTGTTCTTGTAGTTCTTGTACAACAACAAGATCTTGCCTCTGAAGATCACAACACCCCCACAGCTCGTTGCTTCAACCATCGCAATTCCTCCTGACAGGTGTCGTCTTATCCTGGGTAAAAGTATAAACTATCCTGCAAGCTTTGTAAAGGATTCATTTTTCTCTGATGCGTTCCCATGCCTCGAGCACCTTCTTCGCCACGGGAACTGCGTATCTGCTCCCGCTTCCGGCGCTCTCACACACCACGCTTATGGCGATCTCGGGGTCGTCGGCGGGCGCGAAACCTATGAACCACGCGTGCGCGTTCTGGTCTTTGTCGTAGGTGGCAGTGCCTGTCTTTCCCGCTACTTTGAACGGGAAGGTCGAGAGCTTCGAGCCCGTTCCGTCCTCAACCACCGCACACATATATTCGTTCAGCTTCTCAGCCTCCTCCTCAAGTATGATCCTGTTGTATTTCTCGGGCTTTTTCGAGGTGACCGTGCCTCCGTTCGCGTTCTCCACGTGGTCTATCACATAAGGTGTCATCATGACTCCCTCATTTGCGATGGTGGCGGCTATGAGCGCGTTGTGAAGCGGAGTGATGAGCGTTGTGCTGAGACCTATGATGCTCTGAGGTATGTCGATGTCCTCTGACTTTCCCGTGAGCGCAAATGCTCCCGCCTTGTCTGTCAGCTGTCCCGGGAGCGTCCTGTTGAACAGGAAGGTCTCGGCAAGCATCCGCATCCTCTCCATGTCAAGTCCGCAGCCTATAGTCGCAAATGCGCTGTTGCACGAATTTGCAAATGAACTCTTCAGGTCCTCCTTCCCGTGGACAAGACCGGCGGCACAGTGTACGGTCACGCCGTTCACCCTGGTCTCACCCTTGCAGTTGAACTTAAAATCCTCGTAGTCTTTGTTCTCTCTCATATACTCGAGGAGAGTCAGCACCTTGAAGGTCGATCCCGGCTGATAGAGGCCCGTTGTCGCGCGGTTCATGAGCCTGTGCGATCCGTCCTCGTCCTTGTTAAGCTTCTCCCATTTCTCCGACACGTTGTTTGGATCGTAGTCGGGCTTTGACACGAGAGCGAGCACCTTTCCGGTCTTCGGCTCGAGGACCACAACGGCTCCCTTCATATCGCCGAGAGCGTCGTAGGCGGCCTTCTGAAGACTGTAATTCAGGGTCGTTATGACGTTGTTACCCGGGTTTTTGAGCTCGTTTATGTCGTTTTCGATCTTCTTTAAGCCGTTTATGTCGGATGAGAGGAGTTCATCATTTGCGAGCAGCTCAACACCCGTCTTTCCGTTGTCAGACCTGCCTCCCACGTGGCAGAACATGTTCTTGTAGGGATAGCTTCTGACCTCATCGCCGTCCTTTACCTTCGTGGTCGCTATGACCTTGCCGTCGGCGGTCAATATGTCGCCGCGGATCACGTTCTTTGCGAGGAGGTCGTGTCTCGCGTTCCTCGAATCCAGGCAGAAATCATGACTGCTCACCGCTATGAAGTAACACAGACTGCCAACCATCAGCACTATGAGCGCCGAGAAAAAGTAGGTGACATATAGCAGCCTCTTCACCCTTCCCTCGTCTATCATCGCGTCGACTTCGCGCGTCCTCCGGTCACCGACCGGCTCGGGGACAGTGTCCACAGCCTTGCAATACAGGCCCTGTATCACGTTGAACAT
>JAGDDC010000371.1 GCA_017958245.1 Lachnospiraceae bacterium | reverse complement strand
GGAGCCCGCGACGTAGACAGCGACGAGGCATGGCGTGATTACGTGGAGAAAGTCGAGAGAATGTTGTGATGCCGGCTCGTGGGGTCGACATGACATCGGAAAACGCGAAAACTCAAATCCCGATGTCATGAGGAGAGTTTTTTGGGCATTTATGACATCGAAAAACGAGAAAACTCAAATCCCGATGTCATGAGGAGTGCTTTTGGGGCATTTATGACATCGGAATACTATAGTTTCACATGAGAGATACAGGGAGGTTTAGCGTGAGAGATAGGATGATCCGTCATAAGGCAGGGAAAAAAATGGCCGCATGTCTTGCCATGATTCTTGCGCTTGCAGTGCTTGCGGGCTGTGGTGGCAGCAGGGGCGCGGAGGATGCGTGGCTTGAAAGTGCGGGCCTGGACGCGAACGAGACGAAGGAAGAGCTGTACGAGAAGGCGCTGAAAGAGGAAGTGCTTGTTATATACACGGTCTCGACAAGGGTCACCAAGGTGAAGGAAGCCTTCGAGGAAGAGTATCCCGGGCTCTATGTGGAGATCAGAGACCTGAGGAGCCCCGACCTCATCGAAGCCGTGACCGAGAACTACAAGAACGGAAACACCGACTGCGACATAGTCCTGTGCAATGACAACAGCGGAGAGTTCAAGGAGAAGCTGGTGGATACCGGGATCGTCCTGCCTTATCTGCCGGACGATATCGCTCGGCACATGAAGGAAGGGATCAAGGAAGGTATGGTGCCCTTCATCTACGAGACCATGATGTGCTTTTATGATTCCGCCAAGTATGGGACCTGCCCCGAGGACAACCTTTGGGCGCTCACCGATCCGCGTTACAAGGGGAGGATCTACATGCCCAACCCGCTCCGCTCGTTCTCGACTTACGTGCTCTGCGCCGCTTCTCTCGAGAGAAATGAGGATTTCGAGAAAGCATACGAGGAGTATGTTAGGGAAAATAAGGAACGCGCCGAAGAGTCCGGAGCCGGTGAGATGCAGGGAGAAACGCAAGCAGGGGACGCGCAGGGAGAAACGCAGGCCGAAGGCGCGCAGGAAGACTCGCAGGCCGGGGACGCGCAAGAAAATGCACAGCCCGAGGAGAAACTTGATATCCCGGAGGGGAGCGACGCTGCCCATGTTTTTTGGGAGCGGATCGCGAAAAACACTGTCTTTACGAACAGCTCGGACGAGGTTGTGGAAGCTCTTGGCAACGGCAACGCAGACTTCGGCTTCATGGTTTCGAGCAAGATGAGGCTCAAAGAAGTGGGCTACAACTTCGAACCGATCTGGAAAATGAAACCATTTGCGGGGTGTCCGACATCATTTTCCGTCATGATCGCAAAAAATGCAGGCAGCGTAAATGCTGCGAAGCTGTTCATACGATTCCTGCTCGGCGAGACCGACGGAACAGGCGCGGGTTACAAGCCTTTCAGCCTGCCCGGCACGTGGTCCGCGCGGACAGACGTCCCGGACGCCACGGACGTTGCGATGGCAGATATCGACCTCGTCTCGCCTGACACCGACGACCTGATCAGGCTTCGCCCTGAGATGGAAGAATTCTGGACCAAGATACTAAAGCAAAACCTGAACGTAGGAGAGTAAGGAACACCCAAATAACGGAGAGCAGGATGAAGAAGAGAGGACTGATCAGAAACTTCATATGGATCATGATCGCGCTCGGGACGGGCATCGTCCTGCTCATGGTGGTGTTCTACAGCCTCACGGAGAGGGTCACGCGTGACAACATGACGCAGATGGCAGAGTCGGGGTCCGGCGCTGTCCTTGAGAACGTGGAGAAGGAGCTTTTGAGGATCGAGGACGCCGCTTACTATCTTGCGCATTTTGACGCGATCACCGCGATGGCGGGGTCGGACGAGTCGGATTATGCGGGCTTTTATGACCTAGGCGCTACCGCAAAGGAGGCGAGCGACTCGATCATTTCAAATGCGGGTGCGGCCGAATACGTTGTTGTCTTCAGGCCCGACGGCCTCTTCTACAGGCTGAAGGGAGGCATGCCAAATACGGCCCTGAAGCAGGCTCACCGCATGATCCGCCAGAATCCCGGCGATATAGTGATCGTCATGTACAACGATCACACCTATATCGGCACGTTCAAGCACATAGCGGCGGTATCGGCGCCCGCAGGCCTTGATACAGGCGAATCCGCGGGGGCTGCAGGCGCGGAGTACGAGTCTTCGGAGGGCTATGTCGCCCTGTTCATGGACAATGTGTATCTGGAGGGGCTTCTCGGGGCGTACAACGAGCTTGATTATTTGGGGATCGCGCTCCTGTCGGACGACAGGCTCATAGCCGCGAACAAGGAGATCGACTTTGCTGAAGTGGAGAAGATCAAGGGCGAGACGGAGTTCTACAGGGAAAAGCAGGTCGGTTTCACGGGCTTCAGGCTGTTTGTGTGGTGCGAGGACGTGGTCCCTCCCATGCTCACCGTGTATTTCACGGCGACTTTCTCCGTGATGATAGTGATACTGATACTCCTGATCCTCTTCTCCTCACTGTACCTCATAAGACATATGCTGCGCCCCATGAACCAGGTCATCATGGCCGCGAGCGTGGCAGGAGAGCTCGCCACGCCGGACGAAGAAGGGAAGGCACACCCCGGCACGCTCGGCTTGCCGCGGGATATGGAGAAAGTGCAGACGGACGCGCTTGTCATCCCGCATACGGGCGAGAGGTATTTTGACGATCTGGTCGACCACATAAACGACATGGTCGGGCACATCGAGGAGAGGGAGAAGGCGCTGCGCGTCTCGCAGGCGAGACTCAAGGAGGTCGAGCTTGAGAAGGAGAGGACGCTCATCAACCTGCTCAAAAAGCAGATCAGCGCGCATTTTACGGTAAATACGCTCAATGCGGTGCGCGCCCTGGTAAATAAAGGCGAGAAGAAGGAAGCGGCAAAGATATGCGAGGAGCTTTCAACGCTGCTGCGCTATGCTAACGCCGGGGACGAATACATTTCCCTCATGGACGAATTCTATGTGCTCCAGCAGTACGTGGGGATCATGCAGATCAGGTATCCGGGGCTCATAGAGGCTGATTTCAACGAAGATGATTCATTTGCGGATGTATACATACCGAGGATGCTGCTCCAGCCGGTCCTTGAGAACGCGATCCTGCACGGGCTCAGGGGTAAGCCCGGCAAGGTCGAGGTGTTTGCGGAGGTCCTTGCAAATGAGGTGTGCGTGACCGTGAAGGACAACGGGCGCGGCATGACCGAGGAGGAGCTCACCATGCTCAATGAGAACATGGAGAGCGCGCAGGAGCCCGAGATATCGGATCTGAGCCACGTGGCGCTCCCGAATGTCAGGAAGCGCATCAAGATGGTCTGCGGCGAGGCATACGACGTGAAGGTCAATTCCGTGTATGGCGAGGGCTGCGAAGTCCGGATCACATTCCCGAGGCGCATCGGGCCGGATTAAGGATGAGAGGGGTGGCCAATAACCCCATAAACAGGCAGGTAGAATATGAAGGATGAACAATTAAAGCAAGATATAATTTTGGCTGAAAAGGCAGAGGGAGAGGCCTTTCCGTCGAACCCGGACAGCAATGTGCAGGGGAAAGCGGAGGAAGAAACCATGTCGTCCAACTCGGACAGCACTGTGCAGGGGAAAGCAGAGAAAGAAACCATGTCGTCCAACTCGGACAGCACTGTGCTTGAGAAGGCAGAGAAACGCTCCGCGCCCTCAGGCCTCACAAAAACCATGACCGAGGGGAAGCCGTGGAAGCATATCATACGCTTCGCCCTGCCGGTGCTTGCGGGGTCGCTGCTCCAGCAGCTCTACAACACGGTCGACACTATCGTGGTGGGCCGTTTTGCGGGTGAGCAGTCGCTCTCTGCGGTCGGCACAACGGGAAGCTTCACCTTCCTCTTCCTTGCGCTCGCAATAGGCTTCTCCGCGGGCAACGGCGTCATCGTCGCGCAGCACTACGGCGCGGGGGACGAGGACGGCGTCAGGGAGAACGCGTCAACAGGCATACTCTTCCTCATGGCGGTCGGCCTGGCTTCGACTGCCCTGGGACTTTTGGTCGCAAGACCCGCATTTACGCACCTCGTGAACGTGCCGCCGGAGATCCTCGACCGGACGCTCACGTATTTTCGCATCTACACGGCCGGCTTGATCTTCCAGTTCGGCTACAATATCTTCTCGTCGATCCTGAGAGCCATCGGCGACAGCGCGGCAACGCTGTATTTCCTGCTAATATCCTCCGTGCTCAACGTCGCCTTGGACCTCCTGTTTGTCGCGGTGTTTCGGTGGGATGTCGCAGGCGCGGCCGTCGCGACCGTCATTTCCCAAGCCGTCTCCTTCGTTGCGGCATATCTTTACATGACGAAGAAATACCCGGTCTTCCGATTCGGGCTGCGCGACTATCGCTGGAAGGCGAGGCTCGTCGGCGAGACTGTGAAACTCGGATTCCCCATTTGCCTGCAAATGATCGTGGTCTCCTTCGGGCTCACCTTCATCCAGCGCGCGGTGAACGACTTCGGGCAGACCATGACGGCGTCATTTACCGTGGGGCAGAGGATCGAGATGTACCTGAACCTCCCCTGCAACGCCTTCCAGACGACGCTCGCAACCTACACGGGCCAGAACGTCGGGGCGCAGAAGCTTGACAGGATCAAGACGGGGGTGAGGCAGACATTTGCAATATCGCTCGCCATGACTGTCGCGGTCTCGGCCGTGATCTGGTTCTTCGCGGACGGCATCATCTCGCTCTTCTCGCTCACGCCGGAGGCGGCGAAGCTGTGTCTGTCGCATTTGCGGGCGATCGCCTTCGTAAATGTCATCCTTTCGGCCTACATACCGCTGTTCGGCGTCTTCCAAGGCTCCGGGCACAGCGCCTTCCCGATGGTGGTGGCCGTGTGCGCGCTGGGCATGAGGGTGCTCGTCACCTACCTGTTCCGCTACAGCAGCTTCCTTGGGCAGACCGTGATCTGGTGGAACGGCCTCTTCGGGTTCGGGCTGGGGTTCCTCGTGACGTGGACGTTTTATCTGACGGGGAGCTGGCGCCGGGGGCTGAAAGTGGAGTGAGAGGGTTGTTTTGGGGGCCTGAAGGCATCGGAAAATGAGGTTTTGCTTGATTTCGATGTCATGGGAGTGTGTTTTTAGGGCCTGAAGACATCGGAAAATGGGAAAAGTGCGATTTCCGATGTCATGGGAGCTGGAAAATGGGTTCTGAAGACATCGGAAAATGAGGAAAGTGCGATTTCCGATGTCATGAGGTCCGGAAATGGCCCCAAAAAGACATCGGAAAATGAGGAAAACTCAAATCCCGATGCTTTGGAAGTGGAAATATAGGAGGCTTGCCCATGAAGAGAGAGAAGATTTGCTCATATGTGCTTGTTTTGGCAGTAGCACTTGCGAGTGTCTGCCCCACGCAGGCGAATGCCGGGGAAGGTGCTGCGAAGGCAGTTTCGTGGCAGGCAGCCGGCGCAGCCTCAGTGCGAGTAGTCACGGTGAACGCCGGCAAGATAAAGAACCTTGCTGTAAACAGTGGCAGCAGCGTGAAGCTGAAACTTGCGGGCGTGAAGGGTTCCGGCAAGACCACATGGTCAGTCTCCGACGGGTGCACGCGCCTTAAAAAGAAGTACCGGAAGTCTGCAACTATCAAGGCTGTCTCGTTCGGGACCGCAATCATCACCGCAAAGAACGGCAAGAACACATGGAAGGCCAGAGTATGCGTACAGGAAGAGACAAAGGATATTGAGAGTTTCAGCGAGAGCCTCGTAAGCCTCATAACGTCGAGAAGCGGCGGGGATGGCTCAAGGGGCAGCAGCGGGATCGCTGTCGCGGACGCTGAGTTCTTCTCGGCCAGGCTTCTCGTGAAAAGTACAAAGACGAACGCACAGTTCGCGGCATACGCGCCCACAGCCGTGCTCAAAGGGGAGGACGGTGTGTTCGTGCTGCAGTTTGCGACAGCATCGAGGGCGAAGAAGGCCCTTGCGAAGATAAAAAAGAGGAAGGATGTTGTCTGGGCCGAGCCTGATATGCTTGTGGGCGGCGGCGCAGATCAGGCAGACAGCGAGCTCCCTGCGTGCGACACGAGAGAGACAGAGGACAGGATAGATCAGGCAGACAGCGAGCTCCCTGTGTGTGACACGATAGAGTCTGTCGGGGACGCGGAAAACAAGACTGCGGGGCTTGCTTCTTACTCACTCTCCTGGGGTGTTGAGCGCATGGGGGCGGACGTCCTTGCACCCACCCTGAGTGGCAGCGTCACGGTCGCCGTGATAGACACGGGCGTTTCTGCCCATCAATTCCTCTCCGGACTGCTCGTGCAGGGGTATGACTTCGTGAGCGGAGATGCGGACCCGAGTGATGAGCATTTTCACGGAACACATGTGGCCGGGACCGTAGCAGACGTGGCGGCGGGGCACGTGAAGATCATGCCGCTGCGCGTGCTCGATGCGAGCGGATACGGCTACACATCGACCATAGGCCTCGCCCTGCGATACGCCGCAGACCACGGAGCAGGGGTGGCGAACCTGAGCCTGTCGGGCGGGCACTCGGACTATGTGGATCAAAGCGCGACATACGCAATAGCCAAGGGTGTCACAGTGGTCGCCGCGGCGGGCAACGACAACAGCGACACGGCTTATTACTGCCCTGC
>JAGDDC010000370.1 GCA_017958245.1 Lachnospiraceae bacterium | reverse complement strand
GCTTATGACTTCATCTCCGACCGCAGCCTGTCTGGGCATGCTCTCTCCGGTCAGAGCGCTTGTATTGAGCGCGCTGCAGCCGTCCTCAACGACGCCGTCGATCGGGATCTTCTCTCCGGGTTGTACTACTATTGTAGTCCCAACTTCGATCTCGTCAGGGTCTTTTTTTACGAGCTGACCGTCCTCATAGACGTTGGCGTAGTCGGGGCGTATATCCATCAGCTCGCTGATGCTCCGCCTGCTCTTGCCCACGGCATAGCTCTGGAAGAGCTCGCCGACCTGGTAGAAGAGCATGACCGCCACGCCCTCTGTGTACTCCCCGATCACGATCGCGCCGATAGTTGCGACCGCCATGAGGAAGTTCTCGTCAAACACCTGACCTTTGATGATGCCCTTGAAGGCCTTCTTTAAGATATCGTATCCCACCGTGAGATAAGGCAGCATATACAGAGCGAGCTGCCAGTACCCCTCGAGAGGTATGAACCTGAACCCTATCACCATCGCAGTCGCTGCGATGATCCTTATAAGGATCTTTTTTTGTTTTTTATTCATATCACGCCTCGTTTTCAAAAGGCCGCGGTTTAGAAGAAGATCTCGCAGTCGTCCTCTACCTTCTTGCAGTTCTTCAGAACATCTTCCATGACGGAAGCGGGATCCGCACCGTCCTCAAACTCTACGACCATCTTGAGTGCCATGAAGTTAACTACAGCGTTCTTCACGCCTGCTGTCTTTTTTGCGGCTTCTTCCATCTTGTTCGCGCAGTTTGCGCAGTCAACCTCGATCTTGTATGTCTTTTTCATAAAAGTACCCGGTCCTTTCTGTGCCGCCCGCTGTCTGCGGGTCGGAACCTGTATTGCCCCGCTCACTAAAGCGGTAAGTTTGATCTGCAACAGGCGCGCCATCGATCCGTGCGACAGGCCTATGGACTGCTGCCATCGAGCAACATGCCTGCTGCAAAAAAAAAATCGTCAGAACATATGAACACTTGCTCATATGTTCTGACGTTATTATAACTCTTATATCCGTATTGTCAACTGTTTTTTTCTTCCAGGCAGGATCCTGTGACCTGATCGCACTCTTCCCTGTGTTTTAGTCACACTTGCCCCACCTGATCGTTCAAGGCCTCCACAAACCTCATGAAAGCCTCGCGTCCGGCCTCATCTGTCTTGTACACGCCGCAGTCCTCGAGGACGTGCGTGAAGACTTCGCCCATGTCAAACCTGAGCACGCGCTCCGCATTTCCCTTTTCAAACGCACCGCGCGCACGCAGCTCTTCAAACCAGTCCGCGTGCTTTTTTATGTCCTCATATGCCCTGACATCAAGCTTCTCAAGGGCCTCCGCCCCGCCACTTTCAAGCGCCTCTTCTATGAGCTCTGCCAGATGCGCGGTCTCCGCCTTCAGCCTCGAAGGAAGGATCGCCAGTCCCATGACCTCGATCAAGCCGATGTTCTCCTTCTTGATATGGTGGTATTTGGGCTGTGAGTTAAAGATACCGAGCGGCCTGTCGGGAGTCGTAAGGTTGTTTCTGAGCACCAGGTCGAGTTCGAAGACATCCCCCTTCTTCCTTGCGATGGGCGTGATCGTGTTGTGGACCTCTCCGTCCGTCTCGGCGAAGATGGAAGCACTTTCATCGCTGTACCCCTGCCACCGCTCGAGGATATGACACGCGAGCGCTGTGAGCCTGTCTTTGTCAGGCCCCGCGATCCTTATGACCGACATGGGCCATCGCACTATGCACGCCTCAATGTCCTCAAACCCGCGCACCTTAAAACTCTTCTCCGGGTCTGCCTTCGCCATCGGGAACACATATCTTCCTCCCTGAAAATGATCGTGCGACAGGATCGACCCTCCCACGATCGGCAGGTCCGCGTTCGAGCCCATGATATAGTGCGGAAACTGCGCCACAAAATCGAGCAGCCTCGCAATTGTCTGCCCGTCGATCTTCATCGGCACATGCTCGCGGTTTATGACTATACAGTGCTCGTTGTAATACACGTACGGCGAATACTGCAACCCGAACTCATCCCCGCACAGCCTTATCGGTATGATCCTGTGGTTGCCCCTTGCGGGATGGTCGATTCGTCCCGCGTAGCCCTCGTTCTCCACGCAGATCAGGCACCTCGGATAGTAGCTTGCAACCATGTTCCCGGCTGCTGCCACAGCTTTCGGGTCCTTCTCCGGCTTGCTCATATTTATCGTGATATCAAGCTCTCCGTAGGGGGAGGGGTGTTTGAACCTTATATCCCTCTCGATCCTGTCGGTCCTGATATAATTACTGTCCTTACTAAGACTGTAGAAAAAATCCGTCGCAGCCTCGGGGCTCTTCTCATACTCGCTGCGGAACCTGTCGATCACCGCCTTCGGCCGGGGCGTGAGCGCCGCCATGAGCTTCGTATCGAACAGATCCCTGTATGTCACTGTGTTCTCCTGTATCAACCCCTTTTCGTATGCGTAGTCGAGGAGGTCGTCCAGTATCTCGCAGAGCGGGGTATCACTGCAGTCCGCGCTCTCATCCCACCTGAATCCGTCTTTTTTCAGGATCTCAAGCAGCGCGTTGACCGTGTATATCCGCTCCTCTTCAGGTACGAGCCCTCTTGACATACCGTATTTCACAAGCTGCGTGATCCTCGTATCCACTGCGTTGTCTGTTGTTTTATCCATGGTCATCCCTTCCTTCACCTTGAAGCAAAATCCCGGAATCTGCGATACACCCTGCGCAGGAGCCGGATCAGGGTCCGGGACATCCCTGCCTTAACCACCGGTCCCGCGCTTATTCTATCACAAATGAGCCCGCGGAAACACCCCCGTTTTTTATGGGGATCCCCCTGCTCGCACCGTCTCTTCTCCCCAACCACAAAAAGGTTGACAAAACCCGCGCCCGAGAGTATCGTTTATAAAACCCATTTGTAAAGGAGGACCGCCCATGGATTCAAGAACACATATGCTGGACGAGTTTTACACCAAGTCAACCGAGGAGGCAAGACTTGAGCGCAGCAGGCAGGGCCAGCTCGAGTACTTTGTCACGATGGATTTCATCCACCGCTTTGTAAGCAAGAGCTCGAAGCTTCTCGAAATAG
>JAGDDC010000369.1 GCA_017958245.1 Lachnospiraceae bacterium | reverse complement strand
CGCGATCCCCATGAAATACTCGTCCCACTTAAGATAATCCTTGCGTTTCTCGCTCATTTGCCCCTCCCTTGTATAGTTAATATATATAGTTCTTTTTCCTCGGCTGAAGCCATGTCACCCTGACCCTCTTCTTTCGCGCCCTGTACCGAAGCAGCAGGATCAGCGCGCCCACAAACACGGTCAGTATGATGACGCCGGCGCACACGAAGAAGAAGCCCTCCGGCAGTATGTTGATCACGGGATCCTTCGCCGGATCGAAGATCCAGTCGTCGTTCGTAAAGAGGATCTTGTGCATGAGCGTGAACGTGAAATCAAAGCTTATGAGGCACATGATCCCCACGACCGTGGGCAGAGCGACCGACATGATCGACGAGACGAGCAGATACCTGTACTCCCGCTCTCTCGTGCGCCAGAAGACCGCCGCGGCCGAGAGCAGCAGCCCCGATCCGCAAATGATGTATATCGCGTTGAATATCCTCTTGCAGTCCTCAAAATGCGAGATCCCCGCAGCTGAAGCCGCAAGCGTCGGGAACCTGAGCTCGCCCGTATGGAACGGTGAGCACCAGTCTATCAGCGCGTTGTAATTCAGTTTGATCTCGTCTGCGGACAGCCCCGATCTCGTGTCGATGTCAAACCAGCTTATGCACAGGTAGTACAGCGGTCTGAGATTGATCGCGATGATGACTCCGAGACTTATGAGAAACAGTGAAAAACACAGTCCGATGAAGATGTCCGTGACCATGTACGGCTTCTTCTCTTCATACGGATCCCTTCTCTTCCTTGATCGCATCTCTACTCCTTGTCGTGTTCGTCTATGCCCTTATATCGAAAGAGTACCTCTTGTAGTCGGGGTTGTCGCTCCCCGCGAGCAGTTCCTTCACGGGAGGCGTCATCTCCTCCCTCCTCTCAAGCTTCACAGTTGTCGAAAAGCCAAGCTTCTCAAGCTCCTCCGTGAGCGCGTCCATCGACTCCTTCAGCAGTCTCATCGACTCGTCGTCATCGGTGTACATAGTCATGGCGAGGTTCTGCTTTTGAAGGCTCATGTGGATGTCGAGCTGCCCCAGAGCGTCCATGTTCAGGTGCAGGAGCACGCTTATGTTGTCCGAGTCTGAAAGCCTCCTCTTCCTCGCGTAGACGTGGACCTCGCCCTCCGAGTTCCCGGAGAACTTCACAGGAAGCTGCACGTATGAGAAGACCATGTTGAGGTCCCTTAGAAACTGCATGTCATCGAGCGCCTTCGAGACGGCCTCTGAGAGCTTCTCCCCCTTTTCGCCCATCTGCTGAGCCACGTCCTTGAGCACCATCAGCTTGCGCGCAGTCCTCTCAAAATACTCTGCTACGGTCTTCTTCTTGAGGTCCTCCGCCTTGAGCGTCATCCCGTTCATGACGAGAGTCTTGAAGCTGAAAGCGGGCGCGGTCTCATCCGGCTTTGAAAGCAAGGCTGTTGCTGCGCCCTCTTCCGTCCCCGCGGGGACCTTTGTGGCGCTGCTGCCTGTTGTCTCCGTCTCTCTTGCCGCACTCATAGCGGGATCTGCGTGGTTTTGCACGGGCCTTTCGGTCTCCGCAGCCCTTGCATCCCCGGTGCTCTGTACCTGAACCGCAGGGCCTGCGGGTTCCTGAGCCCTTGAAGTCTCCTGCGTCGTGCCGGCATCGCCCTTCTGCAAAGCCTGCGTCTCCTGCGCTGCAGCTTTGCTCTCCACGGGCGCAGCGCTTTCCGCGCTTGCCGGGATCTGCTCTCCGGCTACGTTTACAGCTCCTTCGGGCCTTGCGGCCGCGCCTTCGCCCTGAACAGTGTTCGGACTCTGAGCCGTTCCCTCTTCACCCTGAAGAAGCTGAGCCTCCGCGGGTGTCGCGCCCTCTCCCGGATTTATGACCGGGGTATGTGCCTCCCCGGAAAGCGCTCCTTCGGCCTCCGCCTGCTGCGCGCCCTCTCCCGAGAGTATCGCAAGGAGCTGCTGCGCCTCCGCCGGAAAGTCCGCCGCGAGGCTTTCTATCTCACCTGCCAGGGCCGCGAGGTCTGACCTCAGCCCGGCTTCATTTGCCTTGTATGACTCGTACCCGTACACGTTAATCGGGTTTAGCGGTATATCGTTCCCGAGGAGCTCTGCTATGGTTGAGAGCGCAGTGCCCTCGTACGGAGCGGAAGCCGCGAGAAACCTGTGGACGCTCGACTTGTCTATGGACATCCCCCTGTCGAGGAGAGCCTCGACGGCCTCCCTGTTTCGCGGGTTGTCCGCAAGTCCCGCCGCGAGCAGCGCCTTGTCGATCACGGGATTCTTGCCCGATGCGCCGGGGTCCGT
>JAGDDC010000368.1 GCA_017958245.1 Lachnospiraceae bacterium | reverse complement strand
GGAGATCCTTGAAGCCATGAAACTTCTCGGCTCGTACGGGATCTTCGGCGAACCCGCGGGAGTGGCGGGATCTGCGGGACTCAAGAAGGCCTGCGAGACCGGACTGATCCCGAAGGGATCGACCGTGGTCAGCGTTGTGACCGGCAACGGACTGAAGGACACGGCGAACGCGATAAAGGCGGCGGGAGAGCCGATGAAGCTCGAACCGAAGCTCGATCTTCTGATCGATGCTTTCAAGAAGATCGGCAAGCCGCTTGAATAAGGCTCTTTTAGTATCAACATAAACCACATAATAGGAGGATTTGAAGATGGCGAGAGTATTTAACTTTTCGGCAGGCCCGGCAACAATGCCTTTGCCCGTGCTTGAGGAGATCCAGGCAGAACTCTTGGACTACAAGGGGAGCGGCATGAGCGTCATGGAGATGTCACACCGCTCGAAGGTATTCCAGACCATCGTGGATGAGGCTGAGGCAGACATCCGCAAGCTCATGGGGATCCCCGACAACTACAAGGTCCTGTTCATACAGGGCGGCGCAACGCTTCAGTTTGCCATGATCCCGATGAACCTCATGAAGAACGGCGTAGCCGATTACATCGTGACGGGCGCGTGGTCGAAGAAGGCTGCTGCGGAAGCAAAGAAGTATGGCAAGGTGAACGTCATCGCGACCAGCGAGGACAAGAACTACAGTTACATACCGGACTGCTCGGATCTTCCGATAGACGACGACGCTGACTACGTATATATCTGCGAGAACGAGACGATCCACGGAACGACTTATCCGAAGCTTCCCAACACAAAGGGCAAGATCCTGGTATCCGATCAGTCGTCCATGTTCCTGTCGAAGCCTTGCAACGTAAGTGATTACGGCCTGATCTACGGCGGAGTTCAGAAGAACATCGGACCCGCAGGCCTCGCCATCGTCATTATCAGAGAGGATCTGATCCGCGAGGATCTCGATCCCAAGACTCCTGTATACATGAGATACGACACTCACGCAAACAACGGATCCATGTACAACACACCCAACTGCTGGGCGATCTACGTGTGCGGCAAGGTGTTCAAATATCTCTTAAACACCATCGGCGGTCTCGACAAGATGAACGAGATCAACAAGAAGAAGGCAGCCATCATCTCCGATTTCCTCGACAGCAGCAAGATGTTCAACGGAACTGTCGAGAAGGGCTGCAGGTCGCTCATGAACATACCCTTCGTGACCGAGAGCAAGGAGCTCGATGCGGAAGTCGTTGCGGCCACAAAGGAAGCGGGCTTCGACAACTTAAAGGGCCACAAGAGTGTCGGCGGTCTCCGCGCTTCGGTATACAACGCTATGCCGATCGAGGGCGCACAGGCGCTTGTTGATTTCCTGAAGAAGTACGAGGCAGAACACTTAAGATGATCCCTGATCCCGCGGGGGAGTTTGCTTCCCCGCGGGGACAGCATACAGTTTGATTCGGAGGCTGAAATGGCAAAAGTCAATTGCTTAAACAACATATCAAAGGTTGGTCTTGCACAGCTCGGCGCAGGCTATGAGATAGTCGACGACCTCGACAGCGCGGATATCGCCCTTGTGCGCAGCGCTGCGATGCATGAGCTCACATTTTCAAAGAACCTGAAATGTATCGCCAGGGCAGGCGCGGGTGTCAACAACATACCGCTCGACAGATGCGCTGACGAGAACATCGTAGTCTTCAACACACCCGGCGCCAACGCAAACGCCGTGAAGGAGCTCGCCATAGCAGGCATGCTCCTGTGCTGCCGCGATATCGTGGGAGGCATAGGCTGGGTACAGACGATCAAGGATGACGAGACGGTCGCGAAGCTTGTCGAGAAAGGCAAGAGCAAATTCGCAGGCACCGAGATCAAGGGCAAGAAGCTCGGCGTCATAGGTCTCGGAGCTATCGGCGGACCGCTCGCCAACGCAGCTGTGTCGCTTGGCATGACGGTGTGCGGATGCGATCCCTTCCTCTCGGACGCAGCGAAGGCTGCTCTCGATCCTTCGATCGAGATCTTTGCGACGAGGGATGAGGTCTACAAGGTGAGTGATTTCATTACTGTTCACACTCCCCTGATAGACGATCCCGATCCCGAGAAGAACACCAAGGGCATGATCAACAAAGAGAAGATCGCCCTCATGAAGGACGGAGTCGTGATCATGAACTTCGCAAGGGATGCCCTTGTAAATGATGACGACATAGAGAAGGCTCTTGCGGACGGCAAGGTGAGAAAGTACATCACCGACTTCCCGAACGCAAGGACAGCGGGCATGGCAGGCGTCATAGCTATACCTCACCTCGGCGCTTCGACCGAGGAGGCTGAGGACAACTGTGCTGTCATGGCCGTAAAGCAGGCAAGAGATTATATTGAGAACGGAAACATAGTCAACTCCGTAAACTACCCGAGAGTCACACTCGGCGAGAAGCAGGGCGTAAGGCTCTGCGTGAGATACGACGCGGCAAACGACATGCTGGCTGTTGCCAACGGACTCGGACTTGTGATCAACGCGATCTGCGACGGCAAGCGCGGCAAGGTGGGCTATCTGCTCGCTGACGTTCGCGAGTGCACGGACGATGCGGTAGCAAAGCTCGAGGCGGCAGGCGGAGTCGTGAGAGTCATAAAGTAAAGGCGCACACGGGTCATTTGCGATATGGGCAAAACAACAAAAGGAGGATGATTTATGGCACTGGATTTTGAGAAGATTAAGGCTGCGGCAAAGGGTTACGAGAAGGAAATGACGAAATTCCTCCGCGAGCTTGTAAAGATCCCGGGCGAGAGCTCTGATGAGAAGGGACATGTTGAGAGGATCAAGAAGGAGATGGAGGCTGTCGGCTTCGATGAAGTGACGGTCGACCCTCAGGGCAACGTGATCGGATATATGGGCAAGGGAAGCCGCATCATAGCTTTCGACGCTCACATCGACACGGTAGGCATAGGATATCGCGATCTTTGGAACTTCGATCCGTACGAGGGGTACGAGACCGAGGAGGAGATCGGCGGACGCGGAACTTCCGACCAGCTCGGCGGTATAGTTTCATCCGTATATGGCGCAAAGATCATGAAGGACATGAACCTCATACCCGATGACGTGAAGATCATGGTAGTCGGCTCCGTTCAGGAGGAGGACTGCGACGGACTTTGCTGGCAGTACATCATCCGTGAGGACAAGATCCGCCCCGAGTTCGTGGTTTCGACAGAGCCTACGGACGGCGGCATCTACAGAGGACACAGAGGACGTATGGAGATCCGTATCGACGTGACGGGCGTTTCCTGCCACGGTTCGGCTCCCGAGCGCGGTGACAACGCTATCTACAAGATGGCTGACATACTTCAGGACGTTCGCGCACTCAACGAGAACGACGCTGCTGACTCGACGGAGATCAAGGGACTTGTCAAGATGCTCGACAAGAAGTACAACCCCGAGCAGTGGGAGGAGGCAAACTTCCTCGGAAGAGGTACCGTTACGGTATCGCAGATCTTCTTTACATCGCCCAGCCGTTGCGCGGTTGCAGACTCCTGTGCGGTATCGCTCGACAGAAGAATGACCGCAGTCGAGACGTGGGAGAGCTGCCTCGAAGAGATCCGTCAGCTTCCCGCTGTCAAGAAGTACGGCGACTCAGTGAAGGTTTCGATGTACAACTACGACCGTCCTTCATACACAGGTCTCGTATATGAGATCGAGTGCTACTTCCCCACATGGGTCATCCCGAAGGACCACAAGATCACGAAGGCTCTCGAGGCTTCCTACAAGGGATGCTACGGCGACAAGAGGATCGGAAACGAGGAGTGCATGAAGATCCGCGGAAGCAGACCGCTCACCGACAAATGGACCTTCTCGACCAACGGCGTTACGATCATGGGAAGAAACGGGATACCTTGTATCGGTTTCGGACCCGGCGCAGAGTCGCAGGCTCATTTCCCGAACGAGCACACATGGAAGCAGGATCTTGTTACCTGTGCGGCAGTTTATGCGGGACTTCCCACACTCTACGTTCAGGAAGGCTGAAGACGGGATTGGAACTGAAGATACAGGCTGCTTTTTTGAGCGCCCTGATATGATTTAACACAGAAAGGATTTCAAAAGTATGGATGTTTGTATGGACAAGAACCTCAAGGCGTACATCGACAAGCTGAACAAGCTCAACTTCAAGGAGATGTACAACAACGATTTCTTCCTCACCTGGGACAAGACGGATGACGAGATCGAGGCGCTCTTTACGGTGGCTGACGCTCTCCGTTACCTCAGGGAGAACAACATCTCCACCAAGATCTTTGAGTCGGGCCTCGGGATCTCGCTCTTCCGCGACAACTCGACCCGTACAAGGTTCTCATTTGCATCTGCATGCAACCTGCTCGGACTCGAGGTTCAGGATCTCGACGAGGGCAAGAGCCAGATCGCTCACGGCGAGACCGTGCGTGAGACGGCGAACATGATCAGCTTTATGGCTGACGTCATCGGTATCCGCGACGATATGTACATCGGCAAGGGCCACACCTACCAGCAGGCTGTTTCGGAGGCGGTTCGCATGGGCAACGAGGACGGCATACTCGAGCAGAGGCCTACACTCGTGAACCTCCAGTGCGATATAGACCACCCCACACAGTGTCTGGCAGATCTCCTGCATTGTATACATGAGTTCGGCGGCGCTGACAAGCTCAAGGGCAAGAAGATCGCCATGACATGGGCTTACTCGCCTTCATACGGCAAGCCGCTCTCGGTACCTCAGGGTGTTATCGGCCTGTTCTCACGTCTGGGCTGCGAGATCATTCTCGCTCATCCGGAAGGCTATGAGATCATGCCCGAGATCGAGGAGATCGCAAAGAAGAACGCTGCAGCATCGGGCGGTTCCTTCAGGAAGACCAACGATATGGCAGACGCTTTCAAGGATGCCGACATCGTATATCCCAAGAGCTGGGCTCCTTTCAAGGCTATGGAGGAGAGAACAGACCTCTACGCAAAGGGCGACAGAGCGGGCATCGACGAGCTCGAGAAGAGACTCCTCGCTCAGAACGCAGAGCACAAGGATTGGGCTTGCACAGAGGAAATGATGAAGCTCACAAAGGACGGCAAGGCACTCTACCTGCACTGCCTGCCCGCAGATATCTCGGGTGTGAGCTGCACGGAGGGCGAGGTTGACGGATCCGTATTCGACCGTTACCGCACACCGCTCTACAAGCAGGCAAGCTTCAAGCCTTATGTTATAGCTGCTATGATCTTCCTTCAGAAGATCAAGGATCCCGCAAAGACACTTGCAGATCTTGAGAAGAGAGGAACGCAGAGAAAGCTTCTGTGATCGTATGAAACTGTAAAAATGAGGGCTTAAGCACGGGATACCGGGCTTAAGCCCTGTTAAACTGAAATGGAGAAGGATATGAGAATAGTTATAGCTTTAGGCGGCAATGCCCTCGGTAACAACTTGAAGGAGCAGATGGCTGCCGTAAAGACAACTGCAAAGGCCATAGTCGACCTGATCGAGGAGGGACACGAGGTCGTTGTCTCCCACGGAAACGGACCGCAGGTCGGCATGATCAACCAGGCGATGCACGAGTACAGCAGGATCGACGAGAAGACTCCCGAGACGCCCCTGTCTGTGTGCGTTGCCATGAGCCAGGCGTACATAGGTTACGATCTTCAGAACGCGATACGCGAGGAGATGTTGAACAGAAACATCGAGAAGCCCGTTGTGTCTATGGTGACTCAGGTGCGTGTAGACCCCGAGGACCCCGCTTTCTTAAATCCCACTAAGCCCATAGGAAAGTTTATGGACGAGGAGACCGCAAAGAAGTTCGCAGCGGAGAACGGCTATATAGTGAAGGAGGATGCAGGCCGCGGATTCAGGCGAGTAGTCGCTTCGCCCAAGCCTGTTGAGATCGTTGAGATCAGCGCTATAAGGAAGCTCGTCGAGAACGGCGAGATCGTCATAGCCTGCGGAGGCGGCGGAATACCCGTCATCAGGGAGGGCAACCACTTGAAGGGTGTTGGAGCCGTGATAGACAAGGATTTCGCGAGCGCAGTCATGGCAAAGGATCTTGACGCAGATTACCTCATCATCCTGACCGCAGTCGAGAAGGTGGCCATAAACTTTGGCAAGCCCGATCAAAAAGACCTCGACAACATAAGAGTTGACGAGGCCAAGAAGTATATGGGTGAGGGGCATTTCGCACCCGGATCGATGCTTCCCAAGGTGACTGCCGCTGTCGATTTCGCTTCCTCAAAGAAGGGCAGGAAGGCCCTTATCACGCTCCTTGAGAAGGCTAAGGACGGAATAAACGGAAAGACGGGTACGACTATCAGCTAGTCCGTCTATTGAGCGAACCTCAAGCAGTCTGTCTGCGTACAGGTTTCTGCTTGCGATCATTTTTGGCAAACAAAAGCTGCTCCACCTTCCTCTTGAACATATCATCCTCGGTGATGCGCATCAGCGAAACGAGGAGATAGGGCGAGAGATGGTGGGGCAGCGTTTTTCTGCTTGCAAGATCGATGAGATACTTCGCTGTCTTAAAGCTTCTGATGTGTGTGTGCCCGTTCTTGAAATCCTTCCTCTTGTTGAGGACGACGAAGCCGTTGTTGCTCACTTTGATGATCAAGTAACCGGCGTGCGAGTATACCTGGTTTCCCATTGATAAAACAGTACAGTGTTCCTTGCCATGTGAGGCAAGGACTTTGTACTCCCGCAAATGCGGGCTCCTTTGTCTTATGGATGGCAGATAAAGAGCACTTGATTTACCGAGCTCTCTTACAGTATTGCATAATTCTTATTGTTTTGCAACTATTTTTAAAATATTGTTAAATATTTTTAAAAATCAGTAAAATCCCGACGCTCATTTGTTAATTATTAACAATATTGACAGAAAGCCCTTTTTAAGTTAAGATGTAAGGGCAGTATAAATACGCCGAGTGCCGTTTGACAGCGGGAGAACCACATTTGGGGTGAATTCGCAAAAGCGATAGGAGACTTCCCTCTCCGAACCCGTCAGCTAATCTCGTAGGCGTTGGGAAGGTCATCTTGAGACATCATGGAAGCTTTTTGGCTCCCGTGTGTTTTTGTTCTCGTTTTTTGCGATGTTTGCTTTAACCTTCCTTTTACTAAGGAAGGTTTTTTTATGCGATCAAAACAGCCGTCACGCCGCCGGAGGGCGGCAGAGGGGATATCGCGGATGACCGGTGGCGCAGGGCAAGGCTCATCATGACAAGGAGGAAGGTATGTGGAGAGAACTTTTGAGGGAAAACGTAACGACTGCTGAGGAGCTCATAGAGCCTCTCAAGCTCACAAATGAGGAGTACGAAGAGATCAGGGACGAGACAGAGCAGTTTCCCATGTCGGTCACGAGGTACTATCTGTCGCTTATAGACCCGGACGACCCCGAAGATCCCATCAGGAAGATGGCGATCCCCGCGGGGCGGACCGTACTCACGGACGGTGTGCTCGACACCAGCGGAGAGCACAGCAACACGAAGCTACAGGGCATGCAGCACAAGTACAGAGAGACCGTCATGGTCCTTACTACACCTGTATGCGCCATGTTTTGCAGGCATTGCTTCAGAAGAAGGCTGGTTGGGAAAGAGACGGGCGAGACGGCTGTAGACAAGGATGCCATCATCGGTTATATAAAGGATCACCCCGAGGTGACCAACGTTCTTTTGAGCGGCGGGGACTCTTTTATGCTCTCTACCGAGGCGATCGCAGGATGGCTTGACAGACTGTCCGGTCTCGACCAGCTCGACTTCATCAGGTTCGGCACGAGGACGATCGTGACCTTCCCGCAGAGGATAACCATGGATCCGGAGCTTGTGAAGGTGCTTGGGGAGTACAGCAAAAAGAAGCAGATCTATGTCGTGACTCATTTTAATCATCCGAAGGAGATCACGCCCGAATCGATGGCTGCCGTGAAGGCGCTTCAGGGGGCAGGTGTGGTGATCAAGAACCAGACCGTGCTCATGAAGGGGATAAACGACGACAAAGACGTCCTCACGACACTTTTAAAGAAGGTTTCCTCTCTTGGCATCGTCCAGCACTATATATTCCAGTGCAGACCGGTGCAGGGAGTGAGGTCGAGGTTCCAGGTTCCCATAGCGAGGGGGAGCAGGCTCGTGAGTGAAGCTCTCGCGTGTCAGAACGGGCTCGGCAAATCCGCCGATTACGCCATGTCGCATGTGACCGGGAAGATGAGGATACTGGGTGAGACGGGAGACGGCAGGATGCTCTTCCAGTACAAGCAGGCGAAGGACCGCAGCAACCTCGGAAGGATCGTCGCGGTGAAGCTCGGTGAGGACCAGACCTGGCTTGACGATGACTTCGAGACAGTGCACATGGGAAGCCGTCATTTGGAGAGCACGGGCGTGCGGCACCGCGAAAGACACGAGGCCGGGATCTTAAACCGAACCCTTGCTCCGCTCGGCAGCAGGTCGGTCTAAATATTTTAAATTGTAAAAAAACAGACTGAGTCGGAAATGAGTTTTTTAAATTTTAAAATTTGGATTCGGTCTTGACATGGGGTCTGTTTGTAAACTTTGTACAAAGGGGTCTCAAGGGGTGGCCCCCGGTAAAACGAAAGTTAATTTTTGGGGCGTCGTCTACATAAATAGTTATCCACATTTGGAAGACCGATTTTATGGCATCGGAAAGTTATACACGAAGTTATCAACATTATCCACAGTTTTTAACCACTTTTGTAGTCAGAGGTCAAAACTTGTCAAGCATGAAAATATGTTCTGTATGAAATGATAAAAATGTTGAATTTTGAGAAAGGACTTGCAAAAAGAATTGTCTAACATTGTGCAAAAATTGCTTGCCGAAAGTCAACAATTATGGTATAATTTCAGAAAGTACGGAGGGCGCGAAAACAGCGTATCACAGCGCTCAAAGTGCTTTAAAATCAACATAAGAAGGGGTTGATAGGATGAGATATATCATTACCGGAAAGAACATCGATGTTACGGAGGGACTCAAGAGCGCGATCTACGACAAGGTCGGAAAACTTGAGAGGTATTTCACCCCCGAGACCGAGATCCACGTGACACTCAGTGTGGAGAAGGAGAGACAGAAGATCGAGGTCACGATCCCGGTGAAGGGCAACATCATTCGCGCAGAGCAGGTGAGCAGCGATATGTACGTATCGATCGATCTGGTGGAAGAGATCATAGAGAGACAGCTCAAGAAGTACAAGAACAAGCTGATAGAGTCGAGACAGAACGCTGGAAGCTTCAACAAGTCATTTGTGGATGACGACTTCTCGGATGAGGACGAGATCAAGATCATCAGGACGAAGAGGTTCGCCATGAAGCCCATGGACCCCGAGGAGGCCTGCGTACAGATGGAACTTTTGGGACACAACTTCTACGTGTTCCGCAACGCTGAGACCGACGAGGTGAACGTGGTCTACAAGAGAAAGGGAAGCACATACGGACTTATAGAGCCCGAGTTTTAGACATAAGAACGTGCTCAGTATGATATATGATCAAAAGGATCTGCCACCGTTTTCGGACGGTGGCAGTTTTGCGTGTACCCCGAAATTGATTGAAGAGAAAGCGGTTTCATGGTATCATATCCTAGGGTAAAGATACACAAAAGGGAACAACGCAATATAATACAATGAAAGGAGACGGCGGATGCCGCCCGCCAGGGCGCGGACGCCAAGGGATCTGATATGGAGAAGACGGATTACAGAGCAAAATACGAGGAGTGGCTTGAGAAGGTCGCAAAGGATGACCCGATGTATGAGGAGCTGGTGGCACTTAAAAACGATGAGGAGGAGATGAAGGAACGCTTCCTTCTCGACATGACCTTCGGCACCGCGGGGCTTCGCGGCAAGGTACATCTCGGCACGAACTGCATGAACTACTACACCGTGGGAAGAGCTTCCCAGGGTATCGCAAACTATATCAAAAAAGCGG
>JAGDDC010000367.1 GCA_017958245.1 Lachnospiraceae bacterium | reverse complement strand
GTACGTTAACGCGCTCACGGCGGAGCTTGCCATGAGGGCGGGGGACTTTGAGGGAAGAAGGCTCTCCTCGGTGTACATCGGAGGGGGAACACCCTCGAGCCTCGATGAGGGCGCTATAGCAGAGATCATGAGAGCCGTGCGCGAAAACTACGTGCTTGGGGAGGACGCTGAGATCACGATCGAGGTCAACCCGTGCACCGCAACGGCTGAGAAGCTTCGCGAGTACAGGGAAGCGGGCGTGAACAGGATAAGCTTCGGCGTGCAGTCTGCAGATGACAGGGTGCTGAAAAACCTGGGAAGGCTGCACGATTTCAGACGGGCGTGTGAGGCGTTCTCCCTTGCAAGGGAGGCGGGCTTTGAAAACATAAGCCTTGATCTCATGTACGCCCTGCCGGGGCAGACCCCGGAGAGCCTCAGAGACACATTGGAGCGGTTCCTTGAGCTTGATCCTGAGCACATCTCGGCCTACAGCCTGATTCTTGAGGAGGGGACGCCCTTCTTTGAGATGTACGGCAGGGGCAAGGGTGATGGGTTCGCGCCTCTACCCTCGGAGGAAGAGGAGGAGGCGATGTATTCTCTTGCAGACGGGATGCTCGAGGCAGCAGGCTTTCGCAGATATGAGATATCCAATTATGCTAAGCCGGGGTTTGAGAGCAGACACAACACGCTCTACTGGAGGAGAGACGAGTATCTGGGCGTGGGACTCGGAGCGGCATCTCTCGTAAAGAGGGCGGACACGGAGACCGGGAAGGAGATCAGATATAAGAACACGACGGATCTTGACGCTTATATCTCGTTCTTCACGGGCCTTGCAGGTTCAGGGGATCCGGATGGCACGGTTCCTGAGAGGATGAAAGCAGCCGGGTTATATGAGGAGGCGGAAGAACTTTCGCTTGGGGATGAGATGGCGGAGTTTATGTTCCTGGGACTTCGCATGACGGAAGGCGTGAGCAGGGAGTGGTTTGAGAGCACTTTTGGACAGAGCCTCGACAGCGTGTACGGGGATGTCGTGGAAAAGTACGCGGGCCTCGGGCTGATCGAGTCCGAAGGTGACTGTGTGAGGCTCACAAAAAGAGGCTTCAGACTCTCAAACACAGTCTTTGCGGAGATGATATAGGCCGGGGCTTAAAGTCCCTCGGATGGAAACTGAGCTTATAGCCCCTCGGATGGAAACTGAGCCCGGAGCCCTCAAAAGCCATGACACAAGAATAACAAAAATTGCTATTAGAATCTTTGATGGAGTTTTTGAAGGAGGTAAGCGATACATGAAGAAGATCATATCATTTGCGTTGGTGCTCGTGCTTGCACTCACACTTGCGATCCCCTCGGGCGCGCAGGCTGCAAAGAAGAACAAAGGGCCCAACGAGGCCGGGGATTCAAAGGCCTATGTCCGCGTGTCTGACAGCCAGGGCATAAACGATTACATATATGTCAGCGAGGCCATACCGGATTACGTGGCAACACTTGTGGAAGGCGTAAGCTACGACAAAAAGACCAACACGCTCACGCTCTCAGGCTACAACGAGCCCGGAAACACGATCGAGGCCAACGAGATGGGTTCAGATTTCAAGATCAAGCTCGTGGGAACGAACAACATAAAGTGCCTTTCCATAGCGGGCAACGCGTACGGCGGCAGCTGCACCATAACAGGAAAGGGCACCTTGAACGTCAACAAGACCGGAGAGAGAGGCGAGTTCGGGATAATCCTCGAAGCGGAGGACAGCGACGCAGTGCTCACCATAGACAAGAACTGCAAGGTGAACGCGTGGGCGAGAAGGGCCGGATACGCCGTGAGAGTGGTCTCCTCGACCGTTAAGAAGAACATCGTCATAAAGGGAAAGACTTCCGCAAAGACGGTGACAAAGAAGAGTGATGCTCCAAACAGGAAGGATTTCTGGATCTACAACATAAACAACAGGTCAAAGGACGAATTCGAGGAGTTCGAAATCTATAAAAAAGGCGGCAAGGAGTTTGGCATCAACAAGTATTCAAACGGCGCTGCAGACGTCTACAAGTGGGTCAAGGTCGCCGGCAAATGGGCCTACTCCTTCGTGGAGAGGACCGAGGACGTCTCTGACTACAAGGCGACAGGAAAGAAGAGAAAGGGCGCTTCGCTCACACTCGTAAAGACCGGCTTTTTAAAGAGCGGGGGAGCTCCCGTGTGGAGCTTTTTCAGCTATGACACGAAGACGGAAAAGAACACCAACAACCTCGCCGTAGGCACTTTGATGGGGAAGGCTTCGGGCATCGGGAAGGTCTACAAGATCTCAAAGACCTACAAGGAAGACCCCGGCAACCTCAAGCTCAAGCTCCACGCGGTCTACGATTCAAACGTAAAGGGAAAGAGCTTCTCAAACAAAAAGAAGTGACCGCAAAGGTCCGCAAGAAGTGACCGCGCCGGTCCGCATAAAAAGGTAGTTTTAGGCACCCGGAAATGCAACGCATTTCCGGGTCTTTTCTTATGTAAAACAATTTTAAAAAGGTATTGACAAAAGGTAAACGTGGGTGTATGTTAGTACCAGAGGATGTTAGCACTCTTGGAGGTTGAGTGCTAACAACTGAAAAAGCCCTTAAAACAGGGGCTTTGAGGCGGGCTTTGTTTGATCGTTGAAGATGAGGGAAGCTATGGATCTTGATGAGAGAAAACTGAAGATACTCCAGGCGATCGTAAAAAACTATCTCGAGACAGGCGAGCCTGTCGGCTCGAGGACGATCTCGAAGTACACTGACCTGAACCTGAGCTCTGCGACCATCAGGAACGAGATGTCAGACCTCGAAGAGCTCGGTCTCATCGTGCAGCCGCACACATCCGCGGGGCGTATCCCCTCGGACAAGGGCTACAGGCTCTATGTGGACACCATGATGCAGACCAAGGAGCAGGAACTCAGCGACATGAAGGATATGCTGATCGAGAAGGCGGACAGGCTTGAAAACCTTCTCCAGCAGGTGGCGAAGCTCCTTGCGGTCAACACAAACTACACTTCCATGATCACGACTCCAAAGTACAGGAGCAGGAAGGTGAAGTTCATACAGCTCACCGAGGTCGACGAGGGTCAGCTCCTCGCGGTCATACTCCTCGAGGGCAATATCGCGAAGAACAAGTTCATCAAGACCTCCGAACCGGTCACGAAGGAGATAGCGCTCAAGCTCAACCTGATACTCAATTCGTTCCTGCAGGGACTCGATCTCTCCGAGATCAACATGTATGTCATCCAGCAGATGAAGGAGCAGGCTTCGGAGCACACGAACCTTGTGAGCGATATACTCGACGCGGTCGCGAGTGCGGTAAGCGAAGAAGACGACGTGAAGATCTACACGAGCGGCGCGACGAACATACTGAAGTACCCCGAGCTGAGCGATCAGGGCGTTGCTTCCGACCTCCTTTACACGCTTGAGGAGAAGCAGCAGCTCACAGAGCTCGTAAAGAACGACCTCGAGGACGGAAAGGAAAACCACGGGATCCAGGTCTATATCGGGCAGGAGACGCCTGTTGAGACCATGAAGGACTGCTCGGTAGTCACTGCGACCTACGAGCTGGAGGAAGGTGTCTACGGCAAGGTCGGCATCATCGGACCCAAGCGTATGGATTACGAGAAGGTAGTCGGAACGCTGAAGACCATGATGAACCAGTTAGACGACATCTTCAAGAAAGAGAAGACATAGCGTTCCCGTGATCCAATAAGAAAAAGATCTTTAGGAGACAGGAAATGAAGGAACAAGAAAAGAACAGGAAAGCGAAAGCAGCGGAGAGCGTTGATCCGGAAGAGACCGAAAAGACGGAAGCCGAAACCGCAGAGGAGGACCTTGAGGTCACGGCGGAGGCTGAGTCCGACGAAGTTCTCGACGCTGAGACCGAAGTCATAGACGACGGAAAGAAGAAAGGACTCTTCAAGAAGAAAAAGGACAATCGAGACGAGAGGATCGAGGAGCTCGAGGAGGAGCTCAAGGACCTGAAGCTCAGGAACATGGCTGAGTTTGAAAACTTCAGAAAGAGGACCGAGAAGGAAAAGTCGCAGATGTTTGACATGGGAGCGAAGAACATCATAGAGAAGATCCTCCCGGTCATAGATACTTTCGAGAGAGCGCTCGCTCCGCTTGACGAGGAGCAGAAGAAAGACCCCTTCGTCCAGGGCATGGAGAACACCTACAGGCTGATGATGGATTCGCTCACTGCAGCGGGCCTTGAACCCATAGAGGCTCTCGGAAAGGAATTCGATCCCGATTTCCACTGCGCGGTCATGCAGGAGGAGAACGAGGAGTTCGGAGAAAACACGGTATCGCAGGAGCTCCAGAAGGGCTATATGTACCACGACACCGTAGTGCGCTTCAGCACCGTCAAGGTTGCGAACCCGAACGGCTGACAGATAAGCAAAGCTTATATATAGAGTGAACAAAGGAAAGGAGATACAGTTATGGGAAAGATAATAGGAATCGACCTTGGAACTACAAACTCATGTGTAGCGGTCATGGAAGGCGGAAAGCCTACAGTTATCACAAACGCGGAGGGTTCGAGAACGACCCCCTCGGTAGTTGCATTTACAAAGAACGGTGAGAGGATCGTCGGTGATGCGGCAAAGCGTCAGGCCGTAACAAACTCGGACAAGACCATCTCCTCCATCAAGAGACATATGGGAACTGATTTCCGTGTGTCGATCGACGACAAGAAGTACTCTCCTCAGGAGATC
>JAGDDC010000366.1 GCA_017958245.1 Lachnospiraceae bacterium | reverse complement strand
TCCTCTGCTTCTGCAAGATCGTCGCACACCGTGAACACGGCGCCCTCGAAGAGGTCGCTTCCTCCCTCGATGTCTGCGGAGAGTGTCTTGAACTCAAGCTCTTCAAAGGCATCTTTAAGCTCCCTGTTGTCTATGGAGACCTCAAGGGATTTAAGCGTCACATCGCTTATGTCTATGTCGCGCTTTATCGTGGCAAGCGTCTCGGAGAGCCTTGCCGCCTTTTCGCCGACAAGTTCAGTGTCGCTCTGCTTTGTGAGATACGCGAGCGGAGACCTGCTTATGCCAAGCTTCTCTTTCCAGAGGGCAGCGAGCTCCTTTGCCCCTTCCTCGCCGACCTCGCCGATGGCCGCGTAGAGCGCATCTACCGTCTTGTACTCCGCTATAAGCGCAACGGCAGTCTTCTCTCCGACTCCCGGAACGCCCTTTATGTTGTCAGAGGTATCACCCTGAAGTCCCTTCAGGGAATTGACGGAGGCAGGCTCCACGCCGAACTCTTTTTTTACCAGTTCGGGCGTGAATTCGAAGCATTTGTCGGGAAGGCCCTCAGGGCTTGTCCCGTACTTTTTAAAAAGTTCCTCCGCCTTCTTCGGGTTTGTCTGTATCATCCAGACCGATGTCCTGTCATCTACAAGCTGGAGATAGTCGTGGTCCTTGGTCATGATCTTTACGGGGATCTCCCGCTCAAACTTCGCTGCGAGCGTACCCGAGAAATCATCTGCCTCGTATCTCTCATCCATGAACTGCTTCACGCCTATCCTCTCGAGAAGCTTTTGGCAGAGGGCAAACTGATCCTTCAGAGGCTCCATGGTCTCGCCCCTGTTTGCCTTGTAGTCCGGGTAGAGCTCCCGTCTGAACGTATCCCTCGTCAGATCCCATGTCACCGCGAGATACCCGGGCTTCTGCTCCTTGAGTATCTTAAGGAGCGTGCGCATAAAGCCAAAGACGGCGTTCGTGTACACACCCTTCGAAGTCTTCATGATCTTGTAGTAGTACTTTTTCTTCTTCTCGGGATCCTTCTCGAAGAGTATCTCTTTGGGGAGGTTACCGAAAAACTGCGTGGTGAGCAGGCTCGAGCCGTCGATTATAAGCAGATGATCCATATAGTCTCTCCATTTCCGGTCTGGGGATCAGACCATTATCATTATACTCTTTTTGATAGTAAAAGCACAAGAAAGGCCGGATGCACTTTGAGGCATCCGACCTTTCGTATAAACCATATGCTGTTTCCTGCAAACCTTGCAACGTGGGCATCCATACTCTAGCCCGTCGCGTTTTCACGCTTTCTCTCCTCCTCGCGCTTTGCAATATCATTTGTGTCGAGGGAGTTCCTGAAGACCACGAACCTGTCGTAGAGGTACTCGAGCACGAAGTTGAGCGCCATGTTGATTCCTGTCACGAGATACTCGTTCCACAGGAGAGTGTCTGCGAGGTAGTCTCCGAGCAGCGTCGAGAGCGGTGTGAACACAGCGTAGAAGGCAGCTACGAGAAGCATTGCCTTCGGCACGTTGTTTGCCGACTTGAAGGTGAACCTCCTGTTGATCGTGAAGTTCCAGACTACCGAACAGATAAGGGCCGTCAGGTAGCAGGGCCAGTAAGGAAGTGACAGAACCTCGTTCATGAGGGTGAATACTCCTATCTCTATCACACCCGCAGAGATCGAGATCGCCACGAACTTGAGCGTCCTTATGAGTTCCTTCTTTTTGTTTTGATCCATAGTTCCTCCCACTTCTTGCCCGCCGCTTTCTGCCCCCGTTGGCCTGTCCGGACCCCGTACACGCTTTCTGCCCATGTCGGTTTATGCCTTCTGCGCGTTCATTTGCCTGTAAAGGTTCTTGTTTGCCGAGTACAGAGACTTGAAAACGGCGAAATTCTTGTCATATATCCTGTGATTGTCCATGTCGGGCTCGTATACGCGGTCCACACGTATGAACTTTCCCACATCCTCAAGTGACTTAATCAGCCCAAGTCCCACAGCCGCAACAGCCGCAGCGCCCACAGAGCCGACGTTCTGTGATGAGGGAACGGTCTCGATCGTCCTTCCCGTGACATCGGACAGTATCTGGCAGGTTACTGCGGACAGTGCCCCGCCGCCTACAAATCTGAGTCTCTTCGAGGTCTTGATCTTCCTGTCCTCGCACTCGAGCATCCACCGCAAATGATAGCACACGCCCTCAAGAACGGCTCTGATCAGTTCAGTCTTGCCCGTCTCAAGCTTGACGTTGAAGAAGATGCCCGCCGCGTTCGAATCTTCGAACGGGCATCTGTTGCCGTGAAGCCAGGGTGTGAAGATAACTCCGTTCGAGCCTGCGGGTGCGCGGGAAACGGTCTCCGTGAGATACTCGTAAAGGCTCGTGTACTGGCTCTCCCTGTCCTCCGCGACATGCTTCTTGTCGAGGTATATCCCTATCTCGTCGAGTGCGAGATGATCCTTCACCCACTCCAGGCATTTGCCTGCGGTCTCCATCTCGGCGAAATAGTTGTATTTGTTCTCCTCTGCCCCCACTATCGCGGCGACCATCGAGGATGCGTCAACCTTCTTCCTGTCGGTCACGG
>JAGDDC010000365.1 GCA_017958245.1 Lachnospiraceae bacterium | reverse complement strand
GGAGCCGGGAAGCCGTATCATTTCCGGTCTCGCGAAGGCTTTGACATATATGTCGGGAAGAACAACTATCAGAACGACGAGCTCACCTTCAAGCTCGCAAAGGGCGAGGATATGTGGTTCCACGCGAAGGGGATCCCCGGATCGCACGTGATAGTGGTGACGGAGGGAAAGGAGCTCCCGGACAGCGTCTACGAGGAGGCAGCGGCGCTTGCGGCTTTCTTCTCAAAGAACAGGGAGGCCGACAAGGTCGAGATAGACTATCTCGAGAAGAAGAACGTCAAGAAGCCCGCGGGCGCAAAGCCGGGATTCGTCGTGTATTACACCAATTATTCGATGGTGGCGAGGCCCTCAAAGGACGGGCTCGAGGAGATCTAAAGGGGGTAGCGGACCGTGATAGCTGCGGATTGCCATGTTCATACACAGTTCTCAAGCGATTCCAAGGCGCGGCCTGAGGACATGATAGAGGAGGCCGTGCGCAGGGGCTTGAAGACGCTGTGCGTCACAGACCACTACGACTATCTCTTCCCCTATGACATACCGGGAGGCTTTGTCTTCGACCCGGACGAGTACTTCAGAGTCTTTGGAAAGCTAAAGGAGAGATACGCAGGGCAGATAGAGCTGAACATAGGAGTCGAATTCGGGCTGAGGGACGAGCCGGATGTGAAGGAGAGGAACCTTGAGCAGCTGAAGATGCTCGAGAGAGAGTACCCCTTCGACTTCATCATCGGGTCGACTCATCTGATAGACAGCCTCGACCCCTACTATCCTGAGTTTTGGGACAGGAAGACGAAGAAGGAAGCGCTTGGCAGGTACTTTGGTTTTATAGCGGACAACGTGAAGAACTATGACTGCTTCGATACCTGCGGTCACCTCGACTATATGGTAAGATACGTTCCGAGCGGGGAGAGGGATTACGACCCGGCTGATTTTGCGGATCTTACGGATGAGATACTTAAGACTCTCATCCAAAAAGGAAAGGCGCTCGAGATCAATACTGCGGGGCTTAAGTACGGGCTTGGCTTTGCCCACCCGAAGCTCGAAGTCTTAAAGCGATACAGGGAACTCGGCGGAGAACTGCTCACCGTCGGATCTGATGCCCACGAGCCTGTTCACATAGCCTACGGCTATGAGGCGGCGGAGGAGTGCATCAGGGCTGCAGGGTTTAGGTACATCACGGTCTACAAGGGGAGGAAGCCAAGGCAGATCCCGATCTGATCCGGGCCGGACCGCAGCCGTTATACGAAGGGCACCGGGGCATGTCCCACGTCCCCGGGAACAAAGAAAACGGAGGTTATTATGCCTGACTACTTAGTCTATATACTGATGGCCGGACTCGGCGTCATAGTCATAGCGCTGTTTGTGGTCTGTCTCGTCATGTGGCGCAAGTATGCAAAGCTCCGCGAAAGCTTCAGATCGGACAGGACCGAACTTGAGACCCTCAGGAAGTCAAATGATGAGTTCATGGGCCAAAAGAGCATCCTCGAGGGAAGGATCGACGAACTCACGAAGCAGAACGAGCGCTTCAGCAAGAGTGCTTACGTGGACTCGCTCACGGAACTGCCCAACCGGAACGCATTTGAGGACATGGTCGAGGGTTCCGTGTCGCTGCGCTCCGAGAACGAAAAGATCGCGGTCATGATGCTCTCGATCACAAACTACGCCGAGCTCATAGACGAGGCCGGGTACTTCGGCATGGAACAGATACTCATAGACCTGTCGCACAGACTTTTAGACGCCCTCGATCCCGAGGATTATCTCTCGAGATTCTCCGGGGACAGGTTCGCTGTCATCAGCCAGCATGTCGAGGAGGGAAGCGCGTACGAAGAGAAGCTCGCGCGCATCCTCGATACGGTGTCACAGTCCTTCTTTGCCGCTACAAGGGAGTGCTTTGTCTACATGTCTGCGGGCATAACCTTCGCTCCCGACGACGGCACACAGTTCCAGTCGCTCATAAAGAACGCGCAGATGGCGCTTGACGGAGCGAGGCTTGAGGGGCGCAACAACGCAAAATACTTCACACCCGAGCTTCTCGAGGCGGTTGCCCTGAGGATCTCGCTCCAGGCGGAGATGAAGAGGGCTGTCGACGAGGAGAAGTTCACCATAAAATACAAGAAACAGCTCGTGAACAAGAAGCCCACGGGCAGATATCTCGCTGCGCCCTACTGGATACACGAGGAGAAGGGCGTGCTCGAACCCAAGCACTTCATGGACGCTGCAAGCGACGACAGGACAGCGGTTCATATAGGGACCTTCGTGTTCGAGAAGGTCTGCCGCGATATAGAGGAGAGAGCAGAGGGGTGGCCCGAGAAGAAGGTCGTGCTGATACTCGTCTCGGAGAGGGAGATCTTCGACAGTGATTACTATGATTTTGTAAAGAAGAGTGTCGAAAAACACGGCACCTGTGCAGGAAAGATAGAGTTCATCCTGGACGGCAGGATAATTCTGAGGAACCCCGACAGGATCTAGGAAGTGGTCCACAACTACACTTCGCTCGGCATCAAGCTGTGGATGGCGGGCTTTGGAAAGGATCTGAAGAGGCTTGGCATCAACGTCGCCAGAGACTGCACCTACGGCGACGAGACGGATGCGGACGGCATGATGGAGGAGGAGAGCGAACAGTCATGACCATCGGTTATCTGATCACGGAGGCTGCGCTGTATGTGGCTTTTCTCGCCCTCGATCTCGCGGGCGGGATGTCGCACATCGCAGATCCGCTGAAGATGGCTTCGATCTCGCTCGTCTTTGTCTTTGTGCTGGGCAGGCTGATCGGAGAAAAAAGGAAGGCCGGGCGTGCCGCAAATGAAGCCCGATCCGCTGTGGCGGACAGGGCTTTTTTGTGCGGGGCTTTTTTCTTTGCCGTGATCGCGGATATCTTCCTGCTCTTCGGGGGCGATACGGTCGCGGGAGTTCTGTGTTTCTGCGCCGTTCAGACGATCCATCTGGCAAGGATGACGGATCTGAAGAAGGGCGCGGTGAGGCTGTGCTTCAGGCTGTCGCTTGCGGGCCTTCTCTTTGCGCTGCTTTCCACGCTCCTGTCCTACCGCGGGACAGATCTCTTCGTCGTGATCTTCTACGCGATAAGCTTCGCAGACAACCTCTTTGTCTCTGCGGGGCTCTGCCGTATGCTGCGCCGGGGAGGAGAGGGAAAACTCCTTGCGGGGGCGGGCTTTCCCGCAGCCTTGAGGCTCTTTGCCGGTCTGGCTCTTTTCTTTATGTGCGATATATGTGTTGCTTTATATAACGCTCCGTCATTTGCGGAAGGGGCCCTGCCGGATGGCCTCGCAGCCTGGCTTCTTGCCGCGCGCCCGGTGACCGGGATACTCATGTGGTTTTTCTACCTGCCGGGTCAGGTCCTCATATCACTCTCCTAAAAGAGTAGTTGCGCGGGGGAGTTTTTTCTGATACAATGTTCTTCGCAAACAGATCTATCATTTGCGGCGCCTGCCGCAGTCCGTACATCGGTACATCTTCTCTCCTGATTTCACAAGGAGAAGACCAATGAACAAACAAAAAAGACCATCTATGGGTGAATTCTGCCGTCTTGTGGAGGATGAGGTGAAGTCTATCCTCGGGAAAGATGTGGAGATCGCCTGCGGAAACATGCAAAAAAACAACGCCGTGAACCACGACGCGATGCTCATCACCGAAGCTGACAGCAACGTGACACAGGGCATAGTTATGGACGAGTTCTACAGCGACTATCTTCGGGGGCTCGTGTCGGTCGAGAACGTCGCAAGGACTGTGGCTTCCGCCTACGAGAACAGCAGGGAGCTCAAGTTCGACAAGCTCGAGGACATATGCAGCTTCGATCACGCGCGGGACAAGATCGTCTTCAAGCTGATAAACGGCGGCTTGAACGAGAAGTATCTCGAAAGCGTCCCCCACATAAGGATATTTGACCTTGCCATAACCTTTGTGTGTCTCCTGAGCCTTGACGGGGCCACTTTGAGCTCGATGCGCATCACAAATGACCACGCAAAGGGGTGGAACGTCACCGTGAAGGAGCTCTTTGAGGCTGCAGAGGAGAACACGCCAAGGCTTCTTCCCTATACTCTGAGGACAATGTCCGATGTCATAAGGGAGATCCTGTGCAAGAGGCTCGGCGGGAGCGAGGCGGACAGCGGGCTGCTAGAGGCGCTCACAGCGGTCGAGAAGGACGGCGAAGGCGAGCCTTTCGGCTGCATGTATGTCCTGTCAAACTCATTTGGCGTGAACGGAGCGGCCTCCATACTGTGCAGGGGAGCGGACGAGAACGTGAGAGAGAGGATAGGGAGGGATTATATGATACTGCCTAGCTCGATCCACGAGCTGATACTGATCCCCGAGCCCGAGGAGGCGGATCTGCCGAACATGAGGAACATGGTGAGGGAGGTCAACGACGCGGAGGTCCCCGACGAGGACATACTCTCTTACGACGTATACCGCGCTGTGGACTTTATGTCGGAGTATGAGAGGATCAGGCAGGACCTTACCGGAAAATGCGCCTGACAGGAAGCTTAAGTTGGAAGAAGCAGGCATTGAGCAGGCAGAGCCTGCATTAAGGGGCATCTCGAGAGCAAAAAAAGAACAGTGAGGGGTTTAACCCTCACTGTCACCTTCGGGGATCTCCCGAAGCTTTTCTATGAAGTCTTTTAAGTCTTCGTCTTTTTCCATGGCCTCTTCCATGCGGGCGTTGGCCGTGGCTATGAGCTGCTGTACGTCATCGTCGTACCTGAGTCCGTCGAGGTAATCCGAGGTCTCCTCATCGAGTTCTCCGAGGAAGATCACGGGCTTGCCCTTCTTGTTCTTCGAGATGTAGTAGTAGTCGATCGAAACGCCGGGAGTGTCGATGGTCGGGATGTCCGTCTCGTAGATACAGTAAGCTACGTAGTCGATATCCGCTGTCCCTTTCTTGACGTAGCAATCGGTGATGGTGTACTGCCTTATGGCTTTTGTCTCAGCCTGGACAAGGTCGAGGTCGATGTAGGACGTGTCCGATACGACCTTTTTGAAATCATCCATCGAGCACGATATCTTCGCGTCAAAGTAAGCGCTGATCAGAGCCGTGATCTCTTCGGGAGCTTCCTTGAGATCGTTCGCCTCGGGCGTGGGCTCGGGCGAAGGCGTAGGCGCCGAAGTGGGCGCGGG
>JAGDDC010000364.1 GCA_017958245.1 Lachnospiraceae bacterium | reverse complement strand
TAGACAAAAAAGGCTTCTCGATCGTAGAGGTGCTTTCCACATGTTCCACGAACTGGGGCATGACTCCCGTGGACGCGATGAAATGGCTCGAGGACAACATGATCCCCTACTATCCGCTCGGCGTATACAAGGACAAGGCAAAGGGAGGTGAGGCTTGATGGCAAAGACTTTGAACGCACTTCTCGCAGGCTTCGGAGGACAGGGTATCCTCTTTGCCGGCAAGGTCATGGCCTATGCGGGTCTCATCGAGAACAAGGAGATCTCGTGGCTTCCCTCGTACGGTCCCGAGATGCGCGGCGGCACCGCAAACTGCAGCGTCGTGATCAGCGATGAGTCGATAGGATCGCCTCTCGTTGTCAACCCCGACGTTCTGATCGCCATGAACCTTCCTTCGCTCGACAAGTTCGAAAACGAGGTCGTTCCCGGCGGCACCATCATAGTGGACAGCTCGATCATTTCAAAAAAAGTCGACAGGACAGATGTCAAGGCTTACTACGTTGAAGCAACGAAGCTCGCTGAGGACAACGGGCTCAAGGGCCTCGCAAACATCATCCTTGTCGGGAAGATGTTAAAAGAGCTCGGATTCGTGAGCCCCGAAGCCATAGACAAGGCTATCGACAAATGCGTTCCGCCCAAGAAGGCGGACAAGGTTGCCCTGAACAAGCAGGCGATCAAGATAGGAACGGAAAACTGACTTTATGTGATCCCCCGGACAGTCTCCGGGGGATCATTTACGTCTATGCGGATTCCACGGACTTATAACAAAACCTGCCAAGCCTTGCCAAAAAAATGTAAGTATAGTACAATCTTTTTAGTGGCGTATGTACAAGAACAGTGTTTTGGGGGAATTATGAAACTGCTCAATCAAAATAAGGATTATCTGCTGCTCAGGCTTGACACTATCCAGAAAAACTCCGACGACAGTTTTTTTGACTATGATATAAAGAAGGGCATATCCCATATATCGGGGTACGGAGTGGAGAACTTCAATATGCCGAAGGTCGTGGAGAACATGCCTCAGTCTTTCGCAGAGAAGTACGTTCTTCCCGAGGACCGAAAGATGTTTTACGAGATGTACGAGCGCATGGACAAGACCAAGGAGGAGGTCCACAGCTTCTACAGGGTGTGTGACGGCAACGGGATCATCAGATACGACGAGGTGACCATGATCCCCGTTTCCGACGAACTGGCGATCGGCTATGTGCGTGACGTGACGGACAAGAAGCTTCTCGAGTACCAGATCGAGATGATGGAAGAGCTAATGACCATAGAGGATCTGCTCATCTCGACACACCGCGACAGCAGCAACTTGAACAAAGCGCTGTTCTCGCTCTCGAACTTTCTCGCATGCAACGCGGGGGCGCTGTTCATGTTCAGGGATGACACACACATGGACGTCTTCGATGTGTGCTCCGAGGACACTTATTTAAAGAGCATGGCTCAGCTGGTGGGCACAAGGTCCTTCCCGAGGCTTTCCTACCTCAAAAAGGAGCTTGCAAGCGTCAGGTATCTGAGCCTTGACAGTGAATCCATAGAACAATATGCGACGACTTATCCGAACATTCACAAGTTCGTCACCTCCAACCATATCGACAGGCTCTACCTCCTGCCGATATATGAGGGCGGACAGAAGGTCGTCGGCATGATGGGGCTTTCAAACCCCGACAGACAAAAGATCAACGCATACTTTTTGAAGATCGTGAGCCTCAGCTTCTCGCGTGCCTACGATAACATGGTCGAGCAGGAGAAGATAGATCAGCTGGTTTCCTACGATCTCTCGACTCAGCTCTTGAACCGCAACAAGTTCATCGAGTTCTTCCGCACTTACAAGGGCGAGGGAGCGAGCTCGGTGGGATGCGTGGAGTTCGACGTGAACGGCCTGCACGATTACAACACAAAGAACGGACATGCTGAGGGCGACGCGATGCTCTTCAAGGTGGCGGAAGCCCTGAGAGAGTCCTTCAAGGGCGATCTGGTCTTTCGTACCGGAGGCGACGAATTTGTCGCCATATGCAGGAACCGCGAGACAAAGGACATAGAAACCCGCATAGCAAATGCCAAGGCGATCCTTGAAGCACAGGAGATCTATGTTTCTGCCGGTTTGTGCTACAGGCAGTCCGACTACGACATAGAGGAGATGTACAGGGTGGCGGATGCCGCTATGTACGCTGACAAGGACAGGTTCTACAGGGACAAGAGAAACAAAAACTCAAGACAGTAAAAGAAAGGGCAACGGTTGGAACCGCTGCCCTTTTTTAAGTCTGTCAGTGTACGAAGAGTGATATGATCAGCACTATGATCCCGACCGTGAATCCCATGACTGCCGTCATGCCTGTCTGGCATCTGTAGGCCTCGCTGGTCTTCATGTCGGAGAACTGGGATACTACCCAGAAGTAGGAGTCGTTTGCGTGGCTTGCTATCATGGAGCCTGCGCCTATAGCCATGACTACGAGCACTCTGCCGAAGGATGTAGCATAACCCATGGACTCCATGAGCGGGAGCATCATGCC
>JAGDDC010000363.1 GCA_017958245.1 Lachnospiraceae bacterium | reverse complement strand
GACGACTCAGCCACGGTGAAGACTTTCTACAAGGAGAACGGCCACATAAGGCTTCAGCCTGAGAACTCTTCCATGGACCCCATCATCGTCGAAGACGTGACCATACTTGGCAAAGTCATAGGACTTTTCCGCATGTTTTAGAGCATTATTTCATCAAAAAGGCCGGTATCGCACCGGCCTTTTTTACTTACATATAGCTTTGGTCTTTCTCAGACAAGCTCTTCTCTCGAGAGCTTCTTTCCGTCTCTCCATATCCTTTCGAGATCGTAGAAAAGCCTGTCTTCTTTCGAGAAGACGTGGATCACGATATCACCGTAGTCGAGCAATATCCATCCGCCGTTCTTTGCGCCTTCCACGCGCTTCGGCTCAAGAGAAAACTCCTTGTACAGCTTTTCTTTTATGTTGTCGATCATGGCCTCGACCTGGGACGAGCTGTTTCCGTTTCCGATCACAAAGTAGTCCGCTATGGTTGTGATCTCACCGATCTCTATCGCGCAAACATCCTCGGCCTTCTTGTCCTCCATCGCATCAAATGCGGTGAGCGCCATCTTTCTGGACATCTCCATACTGCCCTTCATCCTATCCCCTCCTGTCTTTCTTTCATAGCTTTGACTCATAAAACTCCAAAGTACGGATCGTCATCTGATCGATCGTATCACCAATGTTTTTCAGATACCTGATCATATTGGAAAGCTCAAGATACACTGCCCTGTCGAGGTCTGTGAGCGCTGTGAGCCTGATCACTGAGAGCGGCGGGTCGGAAGGTATCTCCCTGCCGGGCTCTATATAGTCCGCAACGAATATGATCTTCTCAAGCAGCGTCATATCTGGCTTCCCTGTAGTGTGAAACTCAATCGCGCTCCTTATCTCTTCGTCGCTCACTCCAAATCTCGTATGTGCAAGCTTCGCCCCTATCTTCGCATGCGCGAGGGCACCGGGCTTTGCTTTCTCAACGTCTGTCAGCTCCACCCCAAGTTCCTCGGCAGTGGCTATCTGATCGCTGTATCTGACGGCCTTTCCGCAGTCGTGCAAAAGACCTGCAAGATATGCCCTCTGCGGATCGCACCCGTGAGCGAGCGCCAGATCAAACGCAGTCTTTGCAACCCCTATGGTGTGCTCATACCTCGAAGCTTTCAGTTCTTCTTTTAGTATCCTCTTTATCGACTGGAACCGGTAGTCCTGATACAGTCCCTGTTCCCTGATGTACTCATAGACCCCGGGACTTACAAGTCCTCGCACGGTCCTTCCGTACATGACGCGCTCCCTTATATCGCTTGATGATATGTCAAGGTCGGGCGTGTCAAAAAAGAGTATATCGGCACCCATATCCTCCACATAGTGCTTTGTCTTCTCAAGAACCTCGCTCCTATCTATATCTTTCCTCGAGGTCGCAAGTATGGGTGCGTATCTGAACAGCTCCTCAGGTTCATGCCAGCTGTCAAGCTGCATGAGCGAATCTCCGCCTATGATCAGATAGAATCTGTCCTCGGTGAACTGTTCTTTAAGTATCCTGAAGGTATCCGACGAATAAGTCATACCTTCGCGTTTAAGCTCAAGATCGGAGACCTTGAAATGATCATAACCTGAAAGTGCAAGCTCCAGCATCTTCAGCCTGTGTCTGTCGGCGCTGATGCTCTTGTTTTGCTTGTGAGGAGGATTTTTTGACGGCATGAACCACACCTCGTCAAGCCCCGCTTTTTCCATAGCGGAGGTCGCGAGTATCAAATGTGCCACATGCACGGGGTCAAATGTCCCACCCATCACGCCGATCTTTTTCATAGGCTACTTCTTTCTCTTTGTTGTGCTT
>JAGDDC010000362.1 GCA_017958245.1 Lachnospiraceae bacterium | reverse complement strand
CAGGGCTGCATCTTCTCGATGTCAAATGTTGTGATCCAGTCATCCGTGAACGGCTTCGGAAACATCGTGGTGGCAGGGAACTCCGCAGCTATGAACCTTGAAGGCTTCTGTTGGGTCTCCATGAACGCGTTCCACCATGCTACGCTTTCGTTCATGAGTCAGAACTACGGAGCCGGACGCTCTGACCGCATGGGAAAGATCTTGCGCTGCGGACTGATCTGCGTGACGGTGACGGGACTTGTGCTCGGACTCCTCGAAGTGATCTTCAGCAGACAGCTGCTTGGGATCTACACTTCGAGTCCCGAAGTCATCGATGCCGGCATCAGGAGACTAACCTACATTGCTTCGATCTACTTCACCTGCGGTGTGATGGACGTTATGGTCGGTGCTCTTCGCGGGGTCGGTTACTCCGTGATGCCCATGATCGTGTCTCTTGTCGGAGTCTGCGGTGTGAGACTGGTCTGGATCGCCACGGTGTTCGGTATCGAACAGTACCACAGAGTCGAGACTGTTTATGTGTCTTATCCGATCTCGTGGATCGCGACTTTCCTTGTACATGTCATAACATACCTCGCTGTACGGAAACGTGTGTATGCGCGTATGGCGGGCAGGACGGCGGTTGCAGAGGCGGCCGCTGAGACGAACTGATGTAGGGATTGCAGATGGAAAAGCTGGTAGTTATTGCCGGAACGAACGCTTCCGGGAAAAGTGATCTGGCGGTGAAGATCGCCCTCGCTGTGAATGGCGAAGTCATCTCCGCGGATTCAAGACAGGTCTATAAGGGACTTGACCTCGGAAGCGGCAAGATCACCGTCCCCGAGATGCAGGGAGTGCCTCATCATCTTTTGGATGTCGCGCATCCCGGTGATTATTTCTCACTTGCTCATTATCAGAAGCTTGCTTACGAAGCAGTGGATGACGTTATCGCCAGAGGCAGGACCCCGCTTCTCGCGGGAGGCACTGGACTCTACATAAACGCCGTCGCAGACGGCTACGAGCTCGAACCCGGCGAACCCGAGAGTGCGGTTCGTGAACGAGTCGAAGCGATGAACTGCGAAGAACTTCTCGGAGTCATTAAAGAGGCCGATCCCGAAGGGGCGGAAAGACTCGATCCTCACAACAAGCGCAGGCTCGAGCGTGCCGCAGAGAAGATACTGACAGGCAGGAAGCTTGAAAACAGATCACATAAGCGTTATGAGACTCTTATACTCGGCGTTACGTGGCCGAGGGAGGAGCTTTATGAGAGGATAAGAGTCAGGCTCGACAGGCGCCTTGAGGAAAATATGATAGGCGAGGTCGAGGGACTCAGAGCAGCCGGAGTCAGCGATGATTTTCTCTACAGGCTCGGGCTTGAATACAGGTACATCCTGCTTTATCTGCAGGGCAGGTTCGCTTCGTACGAAGCGTTTTACGAGGAGCTTTTCAAGGAGATACGTCATCTTGCCAAGGAGCAGATGACATGGTTCAGGAAGAGGACGGACATCGTCTGGATCGACATGAAGGACGACCCTCTCGGAAATGCGCTTAAAAAGATAAACGCTTTCCTGGCGTGACGTGCGGATGCTTTTACTGGCCGAAACAAGAGGGGGTGAAAGGAAGCGGATTATGAGACTGATAATCGTGACGGGTATGAGCGGCTCGGGCAAGACAAAAGCGCTCGACATACTTGAGGACAACGGCTTCTACTGCCTTGACAATCTCCCTGTCAAGATCCTGCCCGAGTTCATGAACATGATCTTAAGGCTTGACGATTTTTCAAACAAGGTCTGCATCACGGTGGATGTGCGTAACAGCGAGATGTCGGCGGGGGCCCTGCGGACGCTCACTTCGCTTTCAAAGCTCGTTTCGCTCAAGATCATCTTCCTTGACTGCGACAATTCTGTCCTGATGAAGAGATACAAGGAGACCAGAAGGCTCCATCCCCTCATGATGACGGACAACAAGCTCGATCTTACGCAGGCGATCGAACAGGAGCGTAAGATCCTCGAGCCCATCAAATCGAAAGCGGATTATATCATCGATACTTCGCTTTTGACCACGGGAGATCTGAAGGCCAAGATCAACGAATTCCTCCCGGAGGGTGACAAGCCGGGACTTACACTTGCCTTTACGGCATTCGGATACAAATACGGGATACCGGCGGACTGTGACGTTGTTTTTGATGTGAGGTGTCTGCCCAATCCTTTCTATATCGAAGAACTGCGGACCAAGACGGGTCAGGATCATGAGGTGAGGGACTACGTTATGTCCTGCCCGGAGTCGCAGGAGCTTTTTGACAGGATCACGGCCTATCTTGACAGTGCGATCCCCATGTACGAACGTGAGGGAAGATCGCAGCTCGTGGTAGGACTCGGCTGCACCGGAGGGCAGCACAGATCGCTCACATTCGCCATCCTTCTGGCCGAGAGGTACAAGGAGAAGGGCTTTGCCGCGAGTGCTTTCGCCCGCGACAGTGAGCGCAATGTCAGAAAATATCTTTGACGGAACGGGATACAGAGGTTTGTTGCGGAATATGCGGCATCACTACAGTTCAAAAGGGGTGGCTTGATGGAAGATACCGTAAAAAACGAACTCTTGAATT
>JAGDDC010000361.1 GCA_017958245.1 Lachnospiraceae bacterium | reverse complement strand
ATGAATTCCATATCTTCCCTGATCATGACTGCAAGACGTTTTGAAAGGTTATTGAAGATAGCCTCCTGAACGTTCTCGCCGGCGCTCTTGAGAGCAACCGCAAGTTCGTTGTTGTCGACCTCCCTGAGCACACGCTGGATCGATCTGTCGTCGAGAGTGAGGATGTCCTCGAACACGAACATCTTCTTTCTGATCTCGTCCGCGAGCTCGGGCTCTTCGATCTCGAGAGTCTCGAGGATGTGCTTTTCCGTCGCACGGTCGACTGTATTGAGTATCTCGACGACAGCGTCGACGCCGCCGGCGATGGTGTAATCCTGATTGACAAGAGATACCAGTTTCTTTTCGAGCACCTGTTCCACCTCGTGAATAACGTCAGGCGACGTTCTGTCCATGAGAGCGATACGCTTTGCTACATCCGACTGCTTGTCGGGAGGCAGCGCGCCTATGATCTGCGCTGCCTGCTGAGCGGGCAGGTAACTGAGGATCAAAGCGATGGTCTGAGGATGCTCCTCCTGTATGAAGTTGAGCAGCTGGCTCGGGTCTGTCTTTCGTACGAACTCGAACGGTCTGACCTGAAGCGATGCCGTGAGCCTTCCGATGACGTCCATAGCCTTGTCGTTTCCGAGCGCCTTCTCGAGGAGTTCCTTGGCGTAGTTGATACCGCCCTCGGCGATGTACTGCTGTGCGAGACAGAGTTCGTAGAACTCGTCCATGATAGCGTCTTTCGTCGCCTGCGACACGCTTCTCGTGTTTGCGATCTCAAGCGTCAGAGCCTCGATCTCCTCGTCCTTTAAGTGCTTAAAGATCATCGAGGATCGCTCGGGTCCCAGCGCTATCAAGAGGATCGCCGCCTTTTGCAGACCTGACAGATCCTGAGTTTCCTCTTTGTTGGCCATAACTATCTCCTATTCCCATCCGTCATCGTTGAGCCAGTTGCGAAGAAGCGCGGCAACCGCCTCGGCATTCTCGTCGATGTACTTCTCTATGAGCTTTCTGGTCTCGGATTTCTCGCCAAACTCGATATCCTCGAGACTCTGGTTCTCCTTCGTGGTGGCGAGCAGTCTCTCGACTGAGAGCTCGGGCTCGGCCTCAACGATGGTCTGAGGCTTCGATCCTCTGAAGATAACGTAAGCGAGCAGCGCGAGTATCAAGAGTCCGAGGAGGATCTCGAGATACAGCGACCAGTTGAGCGCCAGTCCCTCGTCCATGAGGTAGTTGGGCTGGCTGTAAGCGGTGATCGTGATCCTCGATGCGGGGATACCTGTCGCATCCGAGAAGAGCTGGTAGAGCTCCTCGTCCACGTCCATCTTGGTCTTTCCGCTGTTTAAAGCCACGTACTCCTCGAAAGTGGTTTCCTCGAGAAGTCCCATGATCTCAAGGTCGCGCTCAGTGTACTCCGTCACCTTTGTGAGCGTGATGCCCATGGAGGATGTGGCGTTGTCTATGACGCCCCATTCCTTGAGGGTCTCGGTGACACGCTCGCTGGGCTTGTACTTGATCACAAGCTCGTCATATGAACTGTTTCCTGTCGCGGAGGTCTGGATATAGTAATCCGTCTCGTCGTTCGAATCGGTGCCGGGTATGTCACCGCTGCCTCCCTGCGACTCTGAGGATATCTTCTTGTAGGTATCGTAGAGTCCCTGCTCGAGGCCCTCTCCCGCGAGATACTCTGTGTAGAGTACCGACTCCTTGTCACAGTTTACGTTGAGCGCGGGAACGATCTCTGCGTAGCTGTAATCGTTGAGGACTGCGAGCTGGAAGAGCTTGTCGGAGTACCATTTCTCGACGAGCTTCTTGTAAGCCAAGTTCGCGTCAAGCTGCTGCTCGTCCTTGTCGGGCTCCTCGCCTCCGAACAGCAGGTTTCCGAATTGGTCTATGACCTTTATCTTGTCGGTAGTGTTGTTACCGATCGCGTAAGCGACCGTGGTCGCGATGGTGACGGGAGATTTCTTCGAATCAAACTCCTCCGTGACCTCGAGGATGACGGAACATCCTATCTCCTTCTGGTCCGCGAGGATCTTGTTGGTGGTGTCCACGGGCAGGTACACGACTCTTGCGGTCTTGACTCCCGTGATCGTCTCTATCGCGCGCTTTAAGCTGCTCTGCATGTACAGATGGTTCTTGACCATCTTGTCGTTGCTCGTGGTGCTTAAGTCGTTGTCAAGGAGCTGTGATACGGTGAACTCCTCCTCCGACATGACAGAGCTGTCAGAGAGCGCGAGCACAGCCTCCTGCTTCTTTTTGACGTTGACAAGGATCGTGCGGTCATCGTCGTCAAGCTGATACTCGATACCTTCCTCCTCGAGCACTTCTATGGCGGCTTTAGCGGTCGCAGTGTCTTCAAACTCGTAGAGTTTCTCGTACGTCACTCTCCCGAGAAGGATTATAAGTATTATTAACGTCAAAAAGACAGTAGCCACCGTACTGATGATGATGGTTTTCTGCCTCTTTGTGTATTTCTTCCATATCTCGAGAAGTCTTTTCCCTAAAGCTTTGATCCTGTCGAGCATCGCTGTTTTCCCTCACTACATGCAAAAGGTTTGTATCGCCGGTCGTTCGTCGCGATGGGAGTCATGACCTCGTCATGAGCGCCTCACTAGAACTGGAGCTGCATGATCTCCTTGTAAGCGTCCATCACCGCGTTACGCAGAGCGACCGTGTACTGCAGTGAAACGTTCGCCTTCATCTGCGCCACCATGACGTCCGTCGTGCTCGTGTTGCCCCCCATGGCGTAATCGAGCTCTGCGTCAGCAGCAGCATTTGAATAACCGTTGGTCTCCTTTATCATCTTCATGGCCGAGTCAAGGAGGGCGTCAAACCCCTTTGCTCTCTCGACCTCCGGCTTGTCGGACTTCTTGAACACCGAGTCCGTGAAAGCCTCTATCGAGTTGAACTTTCCTACGTTCGGAAGAGATGAAACGTTCATTTTTTTCACTCCCTTTATTATAAAAAAACCGTATCAGCGACACCAGGTGTCCCTTATCACGATCCTATGTCGAGACCTTTGAGCAGCATGCTCTTTGTCGCGTTGAATGCGGTCACGTTGGCCTCGTAGGACCTGGTCGCGTCAATAAGGTTCGTCATCTCCGTCACGGTGTTTACGTTGGGCAGCGTCACATAGCCGTCCTCGTCAGCGTCCGGATGAGAGGGGTCGTAGACCTTCTTCATGGAGGTCACGTGATCCTCCACTATGGCTGTGACCTTGACTCCGTTGCCGTTGAGCTCCGTAGCCCTGTTGAACTGCGAGAGGGCAAGGGCGTTGCCGAAGGCGTCCCTTCCCTTCTCCTGGAAGACCACGGTCTTCCTTCTGTACACGTTGCCGTTGGCGTCGCGCGTGGTGTTGACGTTCGCTATGTTCTGCGAGATGGTGTCCATACGCAGGCTCTGCGCCGTCATGCCGCTGGCAGAGATGTTCATTGCGTCAAGATATCCCATATGAGTCACCGTCCTTTTGAAATAAACTCAACAATACTAGGTGTTCTTGTTGAGAACCGACTTGATCCTTGAAAACTCCTGCGTCATGGAATTGAGCAGTGTGTAATACCTGATCTGGTTCTGAGCAAGGTTTGCGTTCTCAGTGTTGATATCAACGTTGTTGCCGTCAAGCCTGTAGTCGAGCTCCTTCTGATCCGTGTAGATCGTGTACTTAAGCTTGTCGAGGTCCACGCCCGCGACGATCCTGTTGAGGTCTCCGTTCATCTCGAAGGAATCCTTTGAGAGTTCTGCTTTCAGAAAATTCTCAAAATTGATCTCCTTGCGCTTGTAGTGCGGAGTATCAACGTTCGCAATGTTGTTCGCGATGATCTCGTTTCGCGTAAAACTCGCGTCAGCAGCCTTGTTCAACACGTTGATGTAGTTGAAAGCATTGGAACCGATCATTTCAACCTCCAAAAGGTACTGATTAAACTCCTACAACTTACATTATAATTGTATTTTGCAAAAACACAAGATATATTTTGAAAAATACAAAAAATACAAGATTTGGTGTTTAATCGATCCAAAAACAAAAGGATTTTGACAGTGATATCAAAATCCTTTTACAATATCTGACTATAATATCGGCTTCCCTGCCTCAAAACTTAACCCCGGGGCGGTCAGTTCTTTTTCTTTAACTCGTCAAAGACAACGTCGTTCAAAACCTTGATGTAGGTGCCCTTCATGCCCGACGATCTCGACTCTATGACGCCGGCGCTCTCAAACTTCCTCAAGGCGTTTACTATGACGGATCTTGTGATCCCGACGCGGTCCGCGATCCTGCTGGCCACGAGTATGCCCTCGTTGCCCTCGAGCTCGTCGAAGATGTGCGTTATGGCCTCGAGCTCCGAGAAGGAGAGTGTGCTTATGGCGGAACGGACGATCTGTACCTTCCTGCTCTCCTCGGCGTTCTCCTCGTTCACCGATCTCATCATCTCGAGTCCGACGACGGTCGTGCCGTACTCACTTAAGATGATGTCATCGATCGTGTACTGGTTCGCCTCCTTGTAGATAAAGAGCGAGCCGAGTCTCTCTCCCGCTATGTCTATCGGCGTGATGATGGCCTCGTAGTTCTCGACGCCGTCGAACTCAAACCCGAGAGTCGCGAGATTGACGTTCTCCTTGGTCGAGAGGACGTTCAGAAGCCTCTCGTTCAGCGCGCTGTCTATGTGTCCGCCCACCGAGTCCTTTATGAGCTCGGTGATCGAAGGGATATCCGCTCTGTTCTTGATCCCGAGTATCTTGCCCTTCTTGCTTATGACAAGAATGTTCGACTCGAGGATATCGCTTAAGACAAGACAAATGTCGTTGAAAACGACCTTATGAGAGTTATTGTTGTGAAGGAGCTTGTTGATCTTCCTTGTCTTATCCAATAATTGAACGCTCATGATAACCTCCGAAAAAATTGTAAAAATTTCTACGTTTCAAATTTTACCACAAGCGTTTTGAAAAAACAATATACTATTATGTATTTTGACGCACTTTTTTAACATTTTTGCAAAAATTCAGTATTTAAGAAAAATTATTGTGCGTCCGCAGGGTTCGCCGCAGTGTTTGCGGCAGGCTTGGTCCAGGACATGAAATCACAGTCCGGATGCGTCGAACAGCCGTAGAATCTGCGGCCCTTCTTGGTCTTTTTGATCAGGATGTCGGCACCGCACTTGGGGCATTTGCAGTCGGTCTTTTCATAGTAGGGCTTGGTGTTGCGGCACTCCGGGAAGCCGGGGCAGCCGAGGAACTTTCCGTGAGGCCCGTACTTTATGACCATGTTTCTTCCGCACAATTCGCAGACGGTGTCCGTGACCTCGTCCGCAATACTGATCTTCTCGAGGTCCTTCTCCGCCTCGTCCACCGCTTCCTTGAGATCGGGGTAGAAGTTTCTGACAACTGTCTTCCAGTACACATCTCCGGTCTCCACGCTGTCGAGAAGGCTCTCCATGGTGGCCGTGAAGTTCACGTCGACTATGCTCGCAAATGATTTTACCATGATGCTGTTTACGGCCTCGCCGAGCTCGGTCATGTACAGGTTTTTGTTCTCTTTTAAAATGTAGTGTCTCGCGAGTATGGTCGTGATCGTGGGCGCATAGGTACTGGGCCTTCCGATGCCGAGCTCCTCGAGAGTCCTCACGAGTGATGCCTCCGTAAAGTGCGCGGGCGGCTGGGTGAAATGCTGCTGAGGGTTGAACTCCTTGAGCTTGACCTCCTGTCCCTCCTTGAGGCTCGAGAGGTCACCCGCCTTCGCCTCCGCCTTGTCCTCCTCCGTCTGGTACACGAGCATGAAGCCGTCGAACTTAAGCTTTGAAGTGGACGCGGTGAACCTGTGGCCGTTCGCCTCGATCTTGGCGGAAACCGTGTCGTAGGTCGCCATCTCCATGCGGCTTGCGATGAACCTCTTCCAGATGAGCTGGTAGAGCCTGAGTTGGTCCCTCAAGAGATCTTCCTTTAACTGTGAGGGCATCATTTCCGGATAAGTGGGCCTGATGGCCTCGTGAGCATCCTGGATCTTCTTGCCGGTCGACTTGTTGACCTCCTGGGTCGTGATGTACTCTTTTCCGTAGTTCTTCTCTATGAACTCTCTCGCGGCCTTGTCTGCTTCCTCCGAAACTCTGGTCGAATCGGTCCTGAGGTACGATATCAGGCCGACCGTGCCGACTCCCTTTATGTCGACACCCTCGTAGAGCTGCTGCGCGATCCTCATGGTCTTCTGCGTCGAGAAGCCGAGGGTCTTTGCGGCCTCCTGCTGGAGGGTACTCGTCGTGAAGGGGAGCGGAGCCCTTCTGTGCTTGGTCCCGTGTCCGAGCTCCTTTACGACGAACTTTGACTTTCCTATCTCCTTTATGATCTCATCCACCTCTTCCTTTGATGAGGGGATGATCCTCTCTCTGTTCTTTCCGTAATACTTGACGTCTATACCTTTTTTGCCGCACTCGAGCACCGCATCTATAGTCCAGTACTCATCGGGCTTGAAATCGTTTATCTCGCTCTCCCTGTCCGCGATGATCTTCAAAGCGACTGACTGGACTCTGCCCGCCGAGAGGCCGCTCTTGATCTTCGCCCAGAGCACGGGGCTTATCTCGTAACCCACGATCCTGTCGAGGATCCTTCTGGTCTGCTGGGCATCCACGAGGTCCATGTCTATGTCTCTTGCGTTCTTTATGGAGTTTTTGACCGCGTTCTTGGTGATCTCGTTGAAGGTGATACGAAATACCTGCTTGCCGTCAAGCTTGAGCGCCTTGGTCAGATGCCACGATATAGCCTCTCCCTCACGGTCGGGGTCGGTCGCGAGATATACTCTGTCGGCCTTCTTGACCTCCTTGCGAAGGGTCTGGAGTATGTCGCCCTTCCCTCTTATCGTTATGTATTTCGGCTCAAAATCGTTCTCTACATCCACTCCGAGCTGACTCTTGGGAAGGTCGCGTACATGTCCGTTGGACGCCGTGACCTCATAGCCGCTTCCGAGGAATTTCTTGATAGTCTTAGCTTTTGCAGGTGATTCCACGATCACTAGATTCTTTGCCATGACCCTGTGCCTCCCAGATCTGTCCTTTTTCATTAAACGCAAATAAGAGTACAACAAAATTTTAAAAATGGCAAGCACAATTTTCTTGTCAGGTCCGCGGAGGGCTGTTATAATCATATTGGCAACATTCTTTCCGGATCAGAGGAAAGGATATCTAT
>JAGDDC010000360.1 GCA_017958245.1 Lachnospiraceae bacterium | reverse complement strand
CGATCATGTCAAAGAAAAGATTGCTTGCGGTCGCAATGTGTCTGGTGATGGCACTCAGTATCCTGCCTGCGCAGCTTTCCGGGGCCGCAGACACAAGAGATTTTGTCATCAAGTCACAGCATAAGGATCCGAAAGATGAATACTATGTAGATCTCTCGATCGGGAACGATGAGATTATACAAAACTATTATGACTGCGGGGGCGGGACCAAGCAGAGGATCAATGATGCTCTCCGCAGGAAGATCATCACGGAGGTAAAAGCAGGTGCGGCAACTCCGCTGTATTATTGGACGGATATCGCAAACGGCCTGTTCAGGACTGAAGGGAACTGCGCTTCGGTGGACTATGACAGGTTCGGCCAGTGCTTCAATACAGGGAACCCGAGTTATGACTGCTTCGGTGAGATCCGTGCGTATCTGAGAGATACATCCCCACAATCTAAAGGAAAACCTCAGGGCAACAACATGAGTAGCACCGGGCTGCAGATCGCGGGCGATTTCACGTCAGTCCGCGGCGAGATGGCCAAGGCGATCAAAGCCGGTATCGGGCGCAAAGCGCTGAACGTGGATGATATCCTGCTTCAGGGACCGGTCCAGGATAAAACAAACAAGGGGAGCGCACTGTCTGAGCTGGTCAAGATCGACAATGACGGCAAGGACAGGACTATCCTCTACACGATCGTTACATCAGTCAATCAAAAGACTTCACTTCAGTATCGTTACAATTCATTCGGCATCGCGTTTTACGATTTTGAGCCATATCCGATCGTGGCAAAGGATCTGAAATACAGCTTCGCGGGTGAAGGCTGTTCAACGCCTGAGGAGGCAAAGCAGAAAGGTGTCAAGGGAGTAGTCTTTGACAGTGTAACCGAACCGAAGGCTCAATGGACCGACAATGACACGGACAAAGAGCTGAACAATGTGATGAATTGGTCTCATCAGGACTCCTATACCCTGACCAATTCCACTACCGTTACCGATTCGAGAACCGTGGGCGGTTCCATTACGCTGGGATTCAAATTCGGAACTCCGAAGGATGGACTCATAGGAAAGCTCTTAGAGGTCGATATCAGCGGACAGTTCAATTACAGCGACACTTTTTCGACATCAAAACAAACGGCGGAAGCACAGACGGCATATGATAACGTCGGCGGAAGCATAAGCATGCCTCTGCCTGCGTATACGAGCGGCTGCACTACTCAGGCAAAAACAACCGCAACACTGACAGAGGATTATGACATGCCTATGGCCGTGCGCTACAAGGTGGCAGTCTTCTCCATGACGGGCGGAGTTTATGCAGATGATGTGTCAACATCCGATTTCAAATCCTATGATCACGGATGCTATGTAAACATCTTCGGAACAGACAGCGCGGACAAAGGGCTCTCCGCAGGTGAGAATCTCTATCAGCGGGCACTGGTCAACCCCGGAAACGGCCGCCAGGACAGCTCATACGGCACTGTTCAAAAATGGACCGACTCAAAGACACAAGCCTGGACTACAGAGGGCGTCGACTGGAAGTGTGACTTCCTTGCAAATGATGCACCTACGAAAAAAGCTATACAAGACCTCGCAGTGTACTATCCCATGCTGTCGGGCGGCTGTTCCTACAGCGTAAATTACGATACAGTTAAATGCAGTGCGGGAGACGTCCTGCCTCTGTATGCCCCGACAAGATTCGAAGCCGTAAACGCTGTATCAGGCGATGTTCAGATGGCGATAAACGGCCAGCTCAATGCCACAAAGCAGTTCGGCATCAAGGCTCTCAACAAAAAGGGCGGAGAATACTACGGATTTGACCAGAGCTGTGGAAGCTGGGTCGTATGTGATGAGACCGGAGAACCGGGTACCTCCGATTGCATCAGCATCGAAGAACGGAGCGGAGATCAGATCGTAAAAGCAAACAAGGCAGGAAAAGGTTTCATCACCTGGAAGCTGAAAGACGGAGCAACTCTGAGCGGTTACAAGAACGGCGCGCCTTCCGAGACCGTCTCCGCTTCAAACGATCTGCCCGCGCCGATCATCTCCATCAGCGTTGGTCAGGACTTCTCGGGCACGATAAGCGTCACCGGTGAATTCACAGGCTGTATGGGAGATGAGGGCAAGAACCTTGATGATTATTTCACGGTAGAGACTTATGATGCCACCGGAAAACAGGTGGAAGTACCTTACTATTGGGAGGCTCAGGAACTCGAATCAAAGGGCCTGAAGGTCACCGAGCACGGCGATCTCACGATGAGCGCAGAGGGCACCTTCCATGTCCGTGCGTGCGTCAATAACGGAGGAGACGGCAAGTCCAACGTGTACTCCGATTGGAAAGAGATCACCGTAAACCCGATCAGAGAGATCGACAAACTTGAATTCGACCTGTCAGGCACTGACGTTGAGGTCTCAAACGAGTTATCCGCCGACGAGATCGACAGATGGGAATACGATCTTCCGTCCTTCGTTAGAGCATATGATCAGTACGGAGATCTCTGGGTAAACGAACTTCCGTATCTGGTATATACAGTTGAGGGAGAAGCCGCAAAGGATGCCACCATCAGCAATTTCGGTGTACTCTCGATCAGAGGCGACGGTGACTTCGATGTGCAGGCTGCGTTCTATCCGGGCATCGGAGGCCCTCAGGATTCGACCAGAAAGATCGTCAAAGGCAAAGGCACTTTCAGCAGAAAGAAAACATCGACCGAAACACCTAAAAAGAGTCTGAAGGTCAAGACCTCAAAGATCACCGTGAAGGCCTCGAAGCTCAAGAAGAAGGCTCTCACAAAGAAGGTCATCGTGACCGGCGCTGAGGGAAGCATTACCTACAAGAAGCTTTCCGGTTCAAAGAAACTCACCATAAACAAGAAGACCGGAAAGATAAAGATCAAAAAGGGAACCAAGAAGGGAACGTATAAGATAAGGATCAAAGTGAGCAGCGGAGGCGTATCCGTGACAAAGACGATAAAAGTCATCGTTAAATAAAGCATCGGATAAAAAACAGAGGAAAACCATGTATCTCAAGGTTTTCCTCTGTTTTGCTCTTATGAGACATCCGGGATTCGGAACCGGGACAACTTGATAAGAGTCAAGCAGTCAAACCGGGCAAAGTGTGCTTGACTTTGCAGTATCGAACTGGCTGTTGTAGAGCTCCGCATAGAATCCGTTTCTTGCGAGAAGCTCCTCGTGGCTTCCCTGCTCCACTATGTCGCCGTCCCTCAGTACGAGGATGACGTCGGCGTTTTTTATGGTCGAGAGGCGGTGGGCGATAACAAAGCTCGTGCGCCCCTTGGTGAGCTCGTCCATGGCTCTCTGAATGATGAGTTCCGTCCTGGTATCGACTGAGGAGGTCGCTTCGTCAAGTATGAGCAGAGGCGAATCCTTGATCATAGCCCTTGCTATGGTGAGCTGCTGCTTCTGTCCCTCAGAGAGGTTTAGACTGTCGCTTAAGACAGTGTCAAAACCCTTGGGCAGCGTCTTTACAAAGTGCCCGAGGCCCACTGCCTCGCAGGCTTTCTCAAGCTGTTCGTCGGTCACGCCTTCCTTGTTGTAGACGAGGTTCTCTCTCAAGGTGCCTCCAAACAGCCAGGTATCCTGAAGGATCATATCGAAGAGGTCGTGAACGTGAGTCCTCGTCATATCCTTTACGGACACGCCGTCTATCTTTATATCTCCCGAATCCAGCTCGTAGAAGCGCATCAGCAGGTTTACGATGGTCGTCTTGCCGGCGCCCGTGGGCCCGACTATGGCAACCTTCTGCCCTGCGTGAAGGTCCGCTGAGAAGCCGTGGATGATCTCTCTGTCCTTTGAGTAGCCGAACCTGATGTTGTCGAAGACTACGTCGCCCTTCACGGAGAGCTCGGGATCGGTCTTTTCCGTCTCGTCCGAGAGCTCCTCGGCGTCAAGGAGAGCGAACACACGCTTCGAGGCTGCGGATGCCTGTTGGACTGCGGTCATCGACTGAGCCAGGGTGTTCAGTGGCTGCGAGAACAGTCTCGCGTACAGTATGAACGACATGATGGTGCCGAGGGTGACGGCGTCATTTCCGTTCAGGATAAATGAGACACCCACCACGAAGATCAGGACGTAGGAGAGGTTCCCGACGAAGCCCATGATGTGCATGACCATGCCGGAGAGCACCTGTGACTTCCAGTTGTCCTCGTAGAGATCGCTGTTGATCTTCTCAAACATCTTCTTCTCGGTCTTCAGCCCACCGAAGATGTTCACGATCCTGTGGTTTGTGTAGACTTCCTCGATCCTCGCGTTCATGTCACCCAGATCCTGCTGCTTGCGTATGAAGTACTTCTGCGACTTCGAGAGCACTATGCCCATCGCGATAAAGCCTATGAGCGAGGTCGCGATGGTGATCAGCGTGAGGATCCAGTTCGTATCGAACATCTTGATGATGACTCCCACGAAGAGCGCCAGCGAGCTGATGAGGTTGGCGGTCGAGGCCGCGAGGTTCTGTCCTATGACGTCGACGTCGTTGGTGACCGTCGAGAGGATGTCTCCCTTGGTGGTCGTGTCAAAGAACGAGAGCGGAAGCTTGTTGAGCTTCATGCTTATGTCGCGGCGAAGGCGTCTGCCGGTGTACTGGGTGACCGTCGCCATGATGAACTGCTGGCCGTAGGAGAGGAGCGAGCCCGCAGCGTAGATCACGATCAGCGTCACGCAGATGTCTACAAATGCGACCATGTCGACGCCTGAGATCACTCCCTGCACTATCGTGTTCATGAGGTCTCCGACCTTCTCGGGGCCGATGATGGTGGCTATGGCTCCGCCCGCCGCGAGCAGCATCGCTATGACGATGGCGACGATATATCTCCTGCAGTATGCAACGAGCTTCTTTAAAGCCTTAAAATCTGCTTTTTCCCGTCTTGCGGGCATGTTTCTTCTGGAATAAGGTCCGGGCATGTCTTTCCTCCCTCAAATCCTATAATTCTTCTTCAGACAGCTGTGACAGGGCGATATCGCGGTAAACATCGCAGTTTTTCAAGAGCTCGTCGTGTCTGCCGCTTCCCACGATCCTGCCCTCGTCGAGCACGAGGATGCGGTCGGCGTTCCTGATGGTACCGATGCGCTGCGCGACTATGATCACAAGGCTGTTCTTCATGTTCTCTCTTATATCGCGGCGCACAAGCATGTCCGTCTTGTAGTCGAGCGCCGAGAAGGAGTCGTCGAAGATGTAGATCTTCGCATCCTTGTAGACGGCTCTCGCGATCGCAAGCCTCTGCTTCTGGCCGCCGGAGAAGTTCGTGCCGCCCTGGGCGACATTTGCGTTGATACCGGAATCAAGATCGAAGACGAAGTCGGAGTGGGAGATCTTCAGAGCCCTGTTTATGCGGGGATCGATCGG
>JAGDDC010000359.1 GCA_017958245.1 Lachnospiraceae bacterium | reverse complement strand
GGTGGTGCTGTGACTGTCACGCAGACACCCACGCCAACACCGACACCTACCCCCACACCGACGCCGACACCTACGCCGACGCCTACCCCTACCCCTACACCCTCGGGAACACCGACTCCGGAGCCGACACCGACGCTCGTCGCCATCGTCGCCTCCTATGATGACAGGTCCGCAATCGTCGGGGCAGAGATAGAGACGTTGAAGCTGAAGGTCATAGCGATATACAGCGACGGGTCGGAGGCCACGCTCGGACCGGCGGAGTACAGGCTTTCCGCCGACACTGTAGAGAGACAGGGAAAGAACGAGATCGTCGTGCTCTACAAGAACATGAAGACCGAGTTCACGATAGTGGGAAAGAAGCCTCTGGAGCTTAGCGCCTCGCTCAAGCGCTACATGTTGAGCGTCGGGAACGCTATCGACAAGAGAGACCTGACCGTCACGTGCCTGTACACCGACGGCAGCGAGGACGAGATCAAGGATTACGAGATAGGGAATGCCGAGATCAAGGAGACCGGGCAGAACGAGGTAACGATCACCTACGCGGGGCTTTCCGTCAAGGTGACCGTGTACGGCTTGCAGCAGAGGGACATCAAGATGATCGCTGCGGACACGGAACTCGAGAAGGTCTTCACCGACGCAAAGCTTGATCCGCTCGACTTCACGGTGACCGCAGTCTACACGGATGCCACGACGGAGAGGATCACGAACTTCAAGATGACCCCGGAGCTTTTTGATAAGGAGGGCGAGTACGACCTGACCTTCGAGTACAGAGGGGTCAAGGCCACCATCAAGATCAAGGCCGTCAAGAGGAAAGCTATCGCGCTTCGCGCGGAGTACGACGGGACGCCGGTCCTGGTCGGACAAAACATGAGGGAGAAGAACCTCAAGGTGTATGCATCATTTGACGATGGGAACACCGAGATCGTAAAGGACTACAAGATATACTCGACATATATAAGGTACATAGGTGAGAACGAGATACGCGTGTACTACGAGGAAGTGCAGACGACTTTCAACGTCAACGGTATCGCGATGGACGAGCCAAACTTTGACTACACCTCCTCCTACGTGATCGACGACGGCAAGGGAGGGAAGGTCACTGTCACCGCGGCCATACCCGTGACGCTCGACGAGGACTGTCTCGCGGGTGATCTGATCGCGGGAAAGAACCTGAAGAAGCTCCTGCGCAGGCTGCGCGTCGAAGGCGGCTACATAGGCTTCACCATAGGTTTTGCAGATGACGACAACGATTCGGAGCTTCCGCTCAACATGAGGTTTAGGATACCGGACGACTTTGAGATGGAGCGGACTGAGCTGTATTACACGCCGAACATGACGACCATACTTGGCAAGATGAACAAGACGATCATCAACAAGAGCGTGTTTGAATCTACCATATATAAGGTCGGTTCTTATGTTCTGGTCTATGCGCCGGAGACTGAGGAGGAAGAGGAAGAGTAACAGGAAAAGCCTTTGAGGGAGACAAGGGCACCAACAGGAGGGGATATGAGAGAGGCTTTTTATCTGCTTGCGGACACGGTAGTCAAGATCGTCGGAGAGAGGACCGTCATAGACAAATGCTTTGACGCGTTCGAGACGGACGATCCCGGGGAAGGGGCAGATTACATCGAATGGATCGTCAAGGAGGACGTTCCGCCGTCGCAGACTGAGGAGGAGAGGAACACGGTCTTCAGGTTCGAGACGGGGACCTATGAGGTGTGCGTGTTTGAGGACAGTGTCACGGTGAGACATCCCGAGAACATAGAGAACAGGGTGTCCATGATAAAGTTCGAGGAGAACATGCAGAAGGCGACGTTCTATATACCGCATTACGGTGACGAGCATGACTGGGAGTTCTCGAGAGAGGCCAGGTCGAGCTTCGCGGACGCCTCGCTGGATGCGTTTTGCCTCGCCATGCACAAGCGCGGCGGTATACTGGTAAAGGGCGCTTCGATCGATTCAGAGAAGCGCGGAGTTCTGCTCGCATCGCTCGACTACGACGCGGTCACCTGCCAGGCTCAGATATGGAATGAGCGCTACGGCGCCGTGACGGTGTCTGACAGGGTTACTATGTGCAGAGTCTCAAAGGACGGACTCTTTGTGTACCCGCTTCCGTGGACGAAGGAGGCTTCGGGCACGAGGACCCAGCTTGCGGGCGCGGTCTTCATAGGCGGCCACAACGAGGGCGAGGTGAGTTTCCTGCCCAAAGAGGAGACCAAGAGAAGACTCGTGGGGCTCAGCTTCACGCCCGAGTGGCTGGATGACGAGAGCGTGGAAGGAGCTGCTCTTCCCGGAAACATGAGGCCCGGGAGAGAGAGGGAGATCATCGCGAAGAAGATCTCGGAGATCCTCGATGTGAGTGTCCTGATCGGTGACGGAGCGGAAAACGAAGTGATCGACATCGTGAGGAACATGCTGTAGCCCTTGAAATGCGGTTTTTGAGGCGGTTTCGCGAAAAAGAAAAAAACAGTTGACATTCGAATAGCCATTTGATATTATAATTAAGCGCGTTGAATGAGACGGAGCAAGTCGAAGTCTTGTGAGACAGTGTGTATGCGGAGTTGCTGGAATTGGCAGACAGGCATGACTAAGGATCATGTGTCCGAGCGACGTATGGGTTCAAGTCCCACACTCCGCACTTTAAGACCCGGTTCGAAAGAACCGGGTTTTATTGTTTTGTCCTTTAACCTTTGGGGGCTCTTTATCCCGGGGATGTCACGAGACATCACGCACCCGAAAGACAATTCTTTGAAACCACATACCGTGAAGCCTGCAAACAATTTTCCAAACAATTCAAATAAATGTTGACAAATAACAAGTTATGAAATAAAATACCACTGATAAGGTGTATCGTTTTGGAGGGCGTATATGAACAGTGTTATGTTGCAAAAACTGGGCGATGCCGGTGCGGACATCAACCAGACTCTTCAAAGATTTATGAACAACGAGGGGATCTACGTCAAATTCCTCGGCAAGTTCCTCGACGACCCGAGCTTCAAGGGCCTTGAGGAGAGCATGGACCAGAAGGACTATGAGGAAGCCCTCAGACAGGCACATACTCTCAAGGGTGTGGCAGGGAACCTTGGATTGACGCCCATCTTCAAAGCGGCAGAGACCATGGTCGCCAATTTCCGCGCGGGTGAGCTCGGCGGGATAGAAGGCGAGTTTGAGGACCTGAAGGCCAAGTATATCGACATGGTCACGATCATCAGGGCGAACAAGTGACAGGGCTCAAGCAGCCTAAGCTTTCTTTACAAAAGACGCATATTTATTATAGAATCAAAGGGAGATGCAAGCATCTCCCTTTTGTGCGCAATAAGCGAATTCCCTCAGTGGAAGCTTGCTTCCACTGAGGGCTGAGCGGACGGTCAAAGCAAAGATAAAATCAAGCAGGAGACAGGATGATGGAAAACTATCTGGACAGTATAAACAGGATGATAGAGGCGGTGAGACACGTCGTCTCGGGGAAGGATGACGTGGTGAGGATGGCGGTCGCGGCGCTGATAGCGGGTGGCCATATCCTGATAGAAGACATACCCGGAGTCGGCAAGACCACGCTCGCCGTGGCGCTCTCCAAGGTGATGCAGCTCGATTACAGGAGGATGCAGTTCACCCCTGACGTGATGCCGACCGACGTCGTCGGCTACAGGCTGTACAGCAAGACCGGCGAGGACATGGGCTTAAAGAGCGGAAGCATCATGTGCAACCTCTTTCTGGCAGACGAGATCAACAGGACCTCGCCCAAGACGCAATCCGCTCTGCTCGAGGTCATGGAGGAGGGAAATGTCACGGTTGACGGCGTGACTGTGAGCGTACCCCGCCCCTTCCACGTGATCGCTACGCAGAACCCGATAGGTTCCGCGGGAACGCAGGCGCTTCCCGAGTCCCAGCTTGACCGTTTTATGATAAGGCTGTCCCTCGGATACCCTGACCTTGATGATGAGATCGAGATCATGAGGACCAGACACGAGAAGGATCCCATGGATGACTTAAAGCCCGTCATGGCCAAG
>JAGDDC010000358.1 GCA_017958245.1 Lachnospiraceae bacterium | reverse complement strand
AGTGAATTCCTATTTGGATGATTACGGCAATACTGTGATAACGGATAGTGCTACGGGATGGTTTAATGAGAATGACAACGGCTCGGGAACAGTAATGGAGCTACAAGCTCCACATAACTATTTCAATATAGAGTATTCAATAAACAATGATTATTATAGTGATGGAACGAATGTATATACGATGCATTTGGAAGCGAATGGGGAAGAATACCTACTTTACGAAGCGGGATGGGCAGACAAACATGGTGATTAGCCCATAGATTTTAGTGGGATGATGACCAGACATGGTTGTTCGTCCGGTTTAAGTAAAATAGAATCTGAGATGCTTCGATTGGGATTACTTATGCAAATGATCCGCGTATGGAATTATTAAGACACACGCCGCGAGGAGCTTCGGGCAAGGGAGTGTGCTCCTTATGGGCCGTCATAGTTTTCCCGGCTTTCGCTCAGTACACAAGGGCAAAAATAGCATGGATGCTATTTTTAGGCGCACTGAGGCACGGAAGCCGCAGTGATCTTTACTGCGGCGGAGCCGAATTGCGCCGGCCCTGTGACTTGCAAAGAGACTACAGCGAAAGCTTGGGAAAACATGACGGCACATACGGGAGCATAAAACCTTGCCCGAAGCGCCCGATGCGGTCATTCTTGCGTTCTAATCATCGTCTTTACGCAGATCTCAAGTGCCCGCGCAAAGTCTTCTAAGGTCATGCCGCTTGCTTTCCCTGCGCCTTCAGGGTCTGGGACGTGGATGAAACCGCAGGGGATGCAGAGAGCGTTGCTGCGGACATAGTTGCAAACTCGAAAGAATGTGTCGTTGCACACGTAGGTTCCCGCAGAATAGGAGAGGGCAGCTTTGAGGCCTGCTTCTTCCATCGCACTTACCATGCGGTTTACGGGGAGCGTCGAGAAGATGCCGTCAGGCGCGTCTTCAATGATCCTCTCCCACTTCGGTGAGCGGCCCGCGTTGTCGGGGATCCGCGCATTTGCAAGATTGATGGCCGTCACTTCGGGCGTGATACGGTCTCTGTTTGAGGCAACACCTGTCATGATCACAGCGGCAGGGAGTTGCCTCTTTATTCTGTCGATGACCATTTCGGCCGCATCGCCAAACACTACGGGCAGCTCAAGTTTCTCGATCTCTACACCGTCTGTCTCGCCCGGAAGGAGCTTTACCGCTTCAAAGGACGGATTCAGCAGGGAATTGTCAAATGGTTCAAAGCCTGTGATCAGGATCATAATTACTCCTCGTAGAAATCGTCGGCCGGGTCTTCCCCGTCTCCGTCCGGCGCCTGCAGGGCTTCAGCGGGAGGCAGGCGTTTCACCATGAAGGCGTCATATGCTGTCGCCTCACCCGGGACGTCCTTTATGAGCAGGATGAAGAAGACAACTCCTGCTGCGCTGCCGAGCATGGCAGCGATCGTGACGATATCAGACTCAAAGAACCGCTGCTCCTGCAGGAAGTCGAGCAGGAAGGCGGATAGGTTGAGCGAAGCGTGAAGCAGCATCGAAGGTATGATGCGCTTTGTTCTGTGCACGACGTAGCCGAACACCATGCCTATCAGGAAGGTGTATATGCCCTGGACAATATTCATGTGGTAGAGGCCAAAGAGCAGGGCCTGTATGATGTTTGCCACAAAGAAGGGGAATTGCTTCTCAAGAGTCCTCAGGATACAGCCTCTGAACACGCACTCCTCGGCTATGGGGGCAGCTAAACCTATCGTGACCGCGGTGATCAGCGGGGAAGCCTGAGTCAGCGAGGAGGTGAGCTCGTCGTAATCCGAGGCGATGTTTCCAAACAGCGGTAGCACCAGAGTCAGGATCAGGGAGACCGAGATCTGCAGGAACACACCTATCAGCACGATCGAGATGATCTGTCTGGGCGCAAATGACAATTTCGCGTCGGATGTGATCTTCTTTGCGAAAACCAGCCTGTACCAAAGGACGAAGACTATGCCCACGCCCACGGTCCCGATGAGAGTGACCTCCATGACGAGATCGCCGTCAGAGATAATGTCCTTCAGGAGCTTTTCAAGGCCGGTGAACCGCTGAAGTCCTTGAGACAAGGCATCTGTGATCTTGCCGGATACGAGGACGGCCAGACCGCCCATCGTAAATACTATGTTTACAGCGAGTGCCGCGAGCATCATCCCGACGCTTGCGAGCAGATATGCCAGTTTTTTCATATGGTGTGGTCGCGATCGCCCGCGCATCTTGCGGGAGACGCCTGCCTCCTTCTGAGAAAATCATTTGTAAAAAAAACAGCGACAGCGGAACGACCGATCTCGGAACCGCCGTGAGCACAAGGCTCTACCCGCGTAGAAGAGATGTGATGTCGAGCTTGTTCTTCTCGGCGTCGCGCGCCTCGAAGCGTACCCTGTAGCCAAGGTCCTTGAAGTGAGCGCACAGCATGGAGGCGAAGGCCGTCGACCTGTGCTGGCCGCCGGTGCATCCCACGCCGACCACGAGCTGTCCTTTGCCCTCCGCCTTGTAAAGAGGGATCGTGTATTCAAGGTAGTCGGTGATGCATTTCATCATGCCGACGCCCTCTTTGCTGTCCATCACAAAATCCCTCACCTCTTTGTCGAGCCCAGTCTTCTCTCTGAGCTCATCGACGTAGTAAGGGTTCTTTAAGCAACGCACGTCAAACACTATGTCCGCGTCTGTCGGAAGCCCGTATTTGTAGCCGAACGCCACAAAGTCTATCAGCATCTCGTCCGCTTCCTCATCTGCAAGGAGAGATGTGATCTTTTCTCTGAGCTTTGAGGTGGAGAGGAGTGAGGTGTCGATCACGTAGTCTGCCATGAGACGAAGCTTCTCCATGATCTTGCGCTCCGCCTTGATCGCCGTGACTATGTCCACATCGCCCTCCCATCCCATGAGAGGATGGACCCTGCGGCTCTCCTTGTAGCGCTTCAAAAGGACGCTGTCCTCGCAGTCGAGGAAGAGAACGCGAACATCCACGCCCTTCTTTGAGATCGCTTCTATGACCTTGTCGACTTCGGAGTATATGTCGTAATTGCGGACATCGGCGGTCACTGCGAGCTTGCTCGGGAAATCGTCCATCTTGAGCTCCCATTCGACAACGAGAGGGAGGAGCTTCATGGGAAGGTTGTCCAGGCAGTAATAGCCGATATCTTCGAGATAGGAGAGGGCTTTTGATTTGCCGGAGCCGCTCATGCCGGTAACTATAAGGAGATTCATCTCTTATACCCTTCAGCAGGCGTGGTGCTTGATTTAACAGCCTTTAGGCCTGTGACGGCAGCAGCCCTCAGACTGCTGCTCGGATCGGTGACGCCGCCTGCGCGCGGCACCGATGAAGTTTGCAGATCTCGCTTTCAGACTATACCTTTTTCCTTGTGTGAGATGATGCGGGATACGTCCGGAAGCTTTTTCCTATTATACACCAAAGGAAGAGCTTTAGTCT
>JAGDDC010000357.1 GCA_017958245.1 Lachnospiraceae bacterium | reverse complement strand
TTTGACAGGATATCTTCCGCCTGCTTCCCAAACCTTGTCTGCGACGCCGCCCGTCTCATGAGTTACATAGTCATGTCTCTTTGCCTCTCCTTCACTTGAGACCGCAAAGAACCTTCCGCCGGATTTAAAGATTTTTACGGTGGTTGCGGTATTGAGGTTGTGTATGGAGTCACCCTCTTTGTGCTTCATTAAATAATATGCAATGGTCTGGAAGGTGAGCAGGTTGTTGTCCCTGTTTTTTACCTCCATTGCGACTCCATTTCCGCCGGCGGCTACGTTCGAGAACGAATTCACCACTAAAACCGTGGAGAAAAAGTCTTCGTCAACGCTTGCCGGTGGATTGTTCACGTCTCCGATAAGAATCCGCTTGTCTTCAAAATCTTTCCTCACATAGAAAGAGTTGCCCATGCCGGTGCTTTCGTTGAAGTCGGTGCAAATGAGGAGCTCCTCGGGAAGGGTTAGCTGATACAGATACACGGTGCTTTGTATCTCAGTCCCGGTTATCGTATGTCCCCAGTTTATCGTTGCGACGTACCTTGCTATCTCCTCATTTTGTCCTTCAGAGTCTATCGCATTTATGGGGCTTGTGCCTTCGAGTTCGATCCTGCGCGCGAGGATTTCCGCATCATGCAAAAGATTGCCCCAGATTTCTTCAGTTGCACCGTCATAATTATCATAAAGGCCGAATGGACCGTAGACCCTGAATTTCCATGCCAGTTCGGCAGCAAGCGCGAGTTTCAGATCATCCTCGTCACTGTCGTTGTCTTGGTCATAGTCAAGACGAGCATATGCATAGATGTATTTTTTCGCCGCCTGCTTCACATCTTCTCTTCCGAAATCTTCGGGAACCCTTGTCCATATGAGTGTAGGTGTGCCCCCTATTTCCTTTTCGGTATAGTAGTACACACTTGCCACATTAGATGTCAGGGGAGTTTCACCGCCTGCTCCAAGATAGTCATACAGATCAAGGTCGATCGCGCTTGCATCATCAGTGTCTATAAAGAGGCGGGGAGTATCATCGACCGCCTCGATCATGGCACCATTTCCAAGCCTGATCGAACCTGAGATATGTATCGCGCCGTCGTCCTGGATAAAAGCGACAACGTTGTCCTCCAGAGTCAGACCCGCAACGGCCATATCCCAATCGATGGTATAAACTGCTTTGTTGAAGTGTGGATCATCGGGATTGATCTCTTTCAGATTCTCATCAAACCCCATGAAAACAGACTCGTCGTTGTAGTACTCGTCTCCGTAAACAAAGCTATTGAAATAAGCAGCGATATCCTCGGCGTCGTCTGCACCGTTATAGGCGTCCGCTTCGCACTGGCCGTGCTGGAAGTGGCTCCAGCCGACGTCAAGGTAAGAACCATCGCCTGCAAGTACGAGCTTCTCTCTGTCAACCCAGTCTGCTTCAACTAACACATGGCAGTCGTTATTCCAGATCCTGACAGCAGTATAGTCTACGCCTTCAAAACGTCCGTCTTCAAGTGTGATCGCGGGACCTGTCGCGGGCCTCACGAAGACCGCGTAGGGCGACCAGCTCTCGTCCGGTACGTCTTCCATAAAACGATAAGAAGTGTTTCCTGTCGGGTTGCCTTCTTCATCCGTCTCGGATGCGTAGATCAGTTTTGCGATCGCTTCGCCTTCCGGGTCGTCCGCCAGAGCTGTGGAGTCTTTCCCCGCCCAGATGAATGCAAGGCAGGCAAGAGCCAGCAACAAGGCTTTGCCTAACCATCTTTTCTTCTCAGTACTCATACGCCTTCCTCCTTTTAGGTAGGTATGCGGCAGGCATTTGCATCACGAAAACGGAAGTTATCTGCCGCCTTTCACAAATTCTAACACAAATATCGTCAAAAACAAAGTCAGTATATGTACAGTTTTGAAATTTAACGTGTTTGATTAAGGATAGGTTTGTCAATTTGAGGACTAACCCTGTTGCAGGAGGACGGGAATTGGGGTAAATTTGGAGTGTAAACAGACTGGTAAGTCTTCCGGAGGCATGATGAAAGATTTTGTTACAAAGAACAGGGATTTTTTGATCTGCTGTATGATCATAGCAGCGGTATATCTTCTTGATTCGCTGATCTTTTTCTCACAGATGTACATGATGTATGACTATTTCAGCGAAAAAACAATAAACGCCGTATCGACCGGATGGGCGTACCTGGCACAGGGGGCCGGGCTGACGCTTTTCATCTTCCTGTACAAAACCCGCAGCCGCCTGTCCGCGCGAAGAGCGTTCCAGGTCGCAACGTTTTTGATGGAAGTGCCGGTGATCATAGTCTCTGTCCTCGTTCCCGGAGAGACACTGCTGATGATTATGATCATCGTTTTAAACATCATAGCCGGGTTCCATACGGGCTTTACCTTCACGCTGGCTTCGGCGCACGTGCCTGTATCCAGACTGGGGCTGTGCTACGGTCTTGCCTATGCCGTCGGCGCGCTTGGAACATGGTTGATCTCCGTTATCAACGGAGGAGTCATGACTTCCCACAGAATAATCTTCGCAGACAGCCTGATCATAGCATTTGTCGTGGTGATCATACTCATGTACAGGGATGCTGTCGTAAATGAACAGGTATTGGAAACGGACGGGACGGGTGTTGCAAAGCCTGCAGACATCGCAAAAACGCCGAACAGACTCTCTGTCGATACCGCTCGGGGAAGAAAGTACCTCATACTTCTCTGCGTGATCATAGCGATCATGGCACCCATCTCGAGCATCGGCACCAACAACAACCTGTATGTCGAGTATTGCCGTGAATTAAACCTGCTGGCGCAGCGCAGCTTTTATGCCTTGGGACTGGTCGCAGCAGGCTTGATCTTTGACAGGAACAGGATCATAGGAGGAGTCTGCACGGTAGTGAGCCTCATTTATCCGATCATCCTCATCATGATCTACCGTGAAAGCGGGATGGTGGCTCTGGTCGTCGGACTGTCCTATGCGATCTTAGGGTTCTTCTCCGTATACCGCGCAGCGTCGCTCATGGCTGTGGCGGCGGAGAACGGAAAGCTCATGCTCGCGCCGCTCGGTCTGGCCGTGGCACGTGTCTGCGAGGCGGTCACGGTGCTAGCGATCACGCAGATCGGTTTCGGTGAGACGACTTCGGTGATCCTGGTTAGCGTACTGTTCATACCGCTTGTGATACTCTTTTTCTTCATGACGAAGGAAGAGCTTACTCCCGTGGAGATCCCTCAAGAGTCGGTCAGGGAGCTCAGCGCAGACGAGCGCCGCGCTGCATTTGCCGGGCTGTATGGACTGACACGACGTGAGGAGGAGATAGCCATGTTCCTGTCGGAGGGACGTTCAAACGGTGAGATCGCTGAGATACTGAAGCTTTCTGAAAACACCGTGAGGTTTCACGTGTCAAATGTGCTCAAAAAGACGGGGATGAAGGACAGGAACGAAGTGAGCCGCGCCTACAGGCAGTGAGGCTCGAAAACTTAAAAAACAAAGAGGCGGGTCGTCCCGCCTCTTTTATTATGAAACAAACACTCCTATATAACCTAACCGTACGGCTTTCTTATGAAACAAACAGATCCTTGTACCATACGAGTGACTTTACATATGCGTCGTAGATCCAGCCGTCATCGATCCCCTTCAAGAGAAGCTGTCTTGACACTTCCTGGAAAGAAGCGTTCTCGTAGGCGATCATGAAATCGAGTACCGATGCGAGCTCGCCTTCGTGCCTGAGCAGGGCGTTTTGTATGTCGCGCCCGACGTTCACGAGGGAGAGTGCCTCTTCCATAGGCTTCTCAAGTATGATGTCAAGCACCGAGAACAGGCCGGTGAGGAAAAGTTCGCTTGCGAGACCTGCCTTGTCAAAGACGGAAGCGAGGTTCTCCGCATATTTTGCACGTATCAGCGAGAGTCTCGTGATCTCGTTGGGTCTGTCTGCGCAGAGCTCCTTGGTGACTGCGGTGTTGATCCACTTCTTGAGTTCCTTCTGACCGAGCATTGCAGCTGCGTGTCTTACGGATGTGACCTCGGAGTTTCTGGACATCTTGTTTACGAGCTTGAGCATCGAGATGACGAGCGCCGTATCCCTCGAGATCATGTCCGCGGCCTCCGTGAGGTCGTAGTCCGGAGCGTTCACAACGTTTAAGAGCGATATGTAGTTCGCCTTCAGGGGCGCTATCTCCTTGTCGGAGCTTGATATGGGAACGCGGAAGAACTCGCCCTCGTACATGGAATAAGCTTCCTTGTCGGCGAGGTTCTCGAACTCGTCGCGGGTGTTGACGTTCACGGCGATGAGCTTGAGATCCGGGTACTGCTTCGAAAAATAAGACCTTGCCACCGCGATGTTCACGCGCTTGTGGTTTAACATGATGTAATCTGTGATGTCGAGCAAGGGTTTGTATGAGTCAAACCTTTCATAGGTGAGACCTTTGATCGCAAATGAGAAACCGCTCTCCTTGAGGGCTGCGATCCTTGAGACATACTGATCGGTGGGCTTTATGCTGCTGTTTCCGAGCAGTACCACCTTCGAGTGGTCCACATGGCATTCGTTCTCAAGGTCCGTGAAGATCGAGATCTCGTTGACTTCGATAAAGACTGTCCGGTCTTGCGAGACGGAGTCGAGCCCCATGTTGTTGACGATCTCGAGGCCCAGCACTCTCGATGCCATATCGAGGCTTCCTGTCCCTAAGAGGCTAGGCTTCGCGAGGAGGTTCTCTCTCTGCGCGAAGATCGAATATGCGAGTACGTTCATTTTGTTGTCAAATAACGGGATCAGTGTGGCGAGCATACGTTTTCCCCCTTTGCTTTTGCAGGGTCTGAGCGTGACCCACAATAGTTCGCTATCCATTATACCACAGTCATGCAAAAAAATCATCAAATCATTTAAGGAACAGTTAAGGATCCGGCAAGATACAGGTTAAGACATGCGGGAAAAAGTGCTGTATATTTATCTCGTACAAAGGAACTGCCGATACGGATCGGCTCAGACAAAAGGAGAGAAAACATGTCACAGACAAAAGAAGCGGTTTTGACCGCAAAGGATATTTCAAAGACTTTTTCAAATGAAACCGTTCAGCAGCATGTTCTAAAAAACTTAAACCTCACGGTATACAAGGGAGACTTCACCGTGGTGATGGGAAACTCGGGCTCGGGCAAGAGCACGCTCCTCTACGCGCTCTCGGGCATGGACAGGCCGACGCTCGGAACCGTCACCTACTTTGTGGACGACAAAGGAAGGAAGGCGGGACGCAAAGCTTCGTCAGACGAAGGAGCAAGCGGGGCCGGCATAGAGATCTCGAAGTTCTCAAATGACCGACTCGCACTTTTCAGACGCGATCACGCGGGCTACGTTTTCCAGCAGAATCAATTGAACGATTCGATGAGCGCTCTCGACAACGTGATGATAAGCGGGCTTTTGAAGTCAAATGACCGA
>JAGDDC010000026.1 GCA_017958245.1 Lachnospiraceae bacterium | reverse complement strand
GTCTTTCTTTAAGTTCTCAAGGATGACTTCCTCTGTGTCTGTGTCGACCGCGGAGAGAGCGTCGTCGAGTATGAGTATCGGCGAATCCTTCATGAGGGCGCGCGCTATGGATGAGCGCTGCTTCTGGCCTCCGGACATCGTCACGCCTCTCTCACCTACCACAGTTGCATACTGCTTCGGGAAGTCCATGATGTTGTCGTGGATCGCCGCAAGCTTCGCTGCCTCCATTACGCCGTCGAGATCGTCGTAGACCTTGTCTGCGACCGACTCCCCGGCGCTGTTTCCCTCTATTATGTCATCGAGCTGTTCGCTCTTCTTCTTGAAGACCTTCACATGATCCTTCTCTTCGGGCAGATCAATGAGCTCTCTCACGCCGAAGGCGATGTTGCTCTGCACCGTATCCGAGAAGAGGAAATTGTCCTGCGGAACGTACGCTATCTGCTTGTGAAGCGTATCGAGCGGGATCTTTTCGATGCTGTTGCCGTCGATCTCTATCATCCCGGACTTCACGTTGTACATCCTAAGCAGCAGATTTGCGATCGTTGTCTTGCCTGTACCGGTCTTTCCGAGTATCGCGAGCGTGCTGCCTTTCGGTATATCCACGCTCACTCCGTCGAGCACCCTCTTTGTCCCCTTGATATAGGAGAAGGTCAGGTTGTTCAGCCTGATATGACCTTCGAGTTCCTTGATGTCGAGCGCGTTGCTGTCATCCACGACCTCAGGCTGCTCGTTCATGATGGAGCGCACCCTCTTTGCCGAGGCATGTCCCTGTGTCACCATGGCGACGCAGTCTCCCGTAGCGATCATCGGCCAGACGAGCATTCCCACATACTGGTTGAACGCCACGAACTCTCCGATCGATATCTCCTTGTTTATGACGAGATATCCGCCGTAGAACAGCGTGATCGCGCTCGAGATACCGATCAGGAAATCGAGTATCGAGAACACGATCAGGTCGAGCTTCACGACCTTCATGTTCATATCCATGTTGTGACGGTTGATCTTCTCAAAGCTCCTAAGCTCCTTCTGCTCCTGGACGAAGGCCTTGATCACCCTGATGCCGGAGATCGATTCCTGGACCTCGTCGGTCATTTTCGAGAAACCCTCCTGCTTCCTGGTGTATCGCCTGTCGGCCTCCCTGCAGTAATACAGCGACCCGAAGAAGATCACGAGCATGGGAAGGCACGCCATGAGCGTGAGCCTCACATCCACGTAGTCGATCATCTTGATCAGGACCATGATCGTCATCATGATAGCGTCAAATCCGGACACTATCGCGGGTCCGATGGCCATCCTTATGCTCGATATATCATTTGTGAAGAGAGCCATCAGATCGCCCGTCTTGTTTCTGTTGTAGAATGCCGGGGAGAGCTTTGTCAAATGATCGAACAGGTCGTTTCTCATCTCGCACTCGATCTTGCGAGCGGAGCCGAAGATGAAGTATCTCCAGCCGAAACGCCCTGCGACCATTATGCCGCCCACGAGCAGTATGAATCCGATATGCCTCATGATGTCGTCCGTGCCGTAGCCCTCTGTTCCCAGACCGTCGGTTATGGCGCCCGTCAGCTGAGGTATGTACAGGCTGGCGAAATCGACACCCATGAGGATCAGTATCCCCAAGGCATATCTGAACTTAAATCTCTTGATATAACTAAAAATATAATCCATGATAAATACCCTTTTTAAAACACGAAAAGGCGGCGGATAATTCCTGTCCGCCACCGGGTCTTCGGTAGAGTGATCCTATTCTTACCTGATCTTTCTCGCCTCGATATAATACCTCTTCTCGCGCGAATGTCCCATCGAGAAGGTTTTCCTCGGAAGGGCTCCGTCCGCTATGACGCCCCTGAAGAGCTGGCTCTTCTCCATCGCTGCAAGGAGGAAGCCTATCGAGCCTTCCTTCTTCGAGAGCGAGATCAGAGCGTCATCATCGTGTATATAGTCGATCTCACCGCCGTTTGCTCCAAGATACCCGTCGAGCCACGTCTGGAGAACTCCGACCGCAAGCTCGCCCTTCTTCCTGTCAAGGAAGAGGTCGTGGCTCTCGCCCCCGAAGTAAACCTTCACGGGGAAGCCTTCCCTTTCGTCGGAAACGCCGATCGCAGCCTTCGCAGCCTCAAAGAATGCCGCGGGATCCACTCCCGTTATGATCCTGTGGATAGGCTCAAAGACCTGCGCCTCGTCGTGGATGTTCTCAAGCTCGACAAGCGCAAAACGCGCGGGATGACCTGAAAGATCTTTTCCCGGATTGTCCTTTTTTAAATTCTCGTAACATGTCTTCGCGGTGGCGAGGGAATGGTTACCGTCGCCGGTGGCGAGTATCATGGGACGTCCTTTGAGTCCCTCGTACTTTGACGCCACGCCCGCGCTGTACTTTGCAAACACTTCGCCGAATTCTTCAGCGTCCCTGCCGCTCACAAGGTAACCGGTTATATGGCCGCCGTCCTCCATGAGGTCGAAGTCATAAACCTTCTTCAAGCTGTCCTTCTTTGCAGCTATGGGCTCGATCAGCACTTTCTCATGATCGTCACAGAGCATGATGATGTGCGGCAACTCTATGGGTGCATCCTTGCGGACTCTCACTCTGGGAGGTATCCTCTCGAGAACGGTCTTCTCGGTCGCCCTGATGTCTGACGTCGCTCCCTGATTGAAGTCGTACGCCTCGAGATCGACCATGCCCACAAGGCCTTTTCTCACGGTCTTGTTCTCCATGGTGCGCTCCACATATATATAAGAATCCGGATACGTCTCAAAAACTCCGCTGTCAACGTACTCTGACATAGTCCTGTTGATGAGAGCGGTCTGCTCCTCCTCCCTGGGCGTTCCGAGCAAAGCTTCGGGAAGCACGAGGTTGTAGGTGGATGGGCTGCCCGAGGCAGTCTTTTCGACTCTCTTCCAGTACTCCATGTCGGATGTGAACTGATCACAGGCTATGACCGCCCACTTCTCCATGGGGGCGTTCTTCGGCAGCATAATGTCCGCAGGTAAAAAAATGTTCATAGTGTAGTCATCCTTTCTCTTGTCCTAAGACAGGTAAACCGATCCAATACACCCATATCATATCACAGTCGGCGACCACATACAAACTTTTTTTACAACAAAAAAATTATTTCAGCCAAGATAACCCTTTGCCTTGAGCAGCTCGGCCATGAGGACCGCACCGCCCGCAGCTCCGCGGAGTGTGTTGTGTGATAAACCGACAAATTTGAAATCGAAGATGTTGTCCTCGCGAAGTCTTCCGAAGGTCACGCCCATGCCGTGCTCGTAGTCACGGTCAACTCCCGTCTGAGGCCTGTTGTCCTCCTCGAAGTACTTGATGAACTTCGCGGGCGCGCTCGGAAGGTTGAGATCCGCGATGACCGGCTTGAAGTTGTTCCAGCGGTCCAGGATCTCCTCCTTCGTGGGCTTCTTCTTGAAGCTCACGGAGACGGTCGCCAGATGTCCGTTCGAAACGGGCACTCTGATGCACTGTGCAGATATCACGGGGCTTTCAGCCTTGACGATCCTGCTGCCCTCGACCGTTCCGAAGACCTTTAAAGGCTCCTGCTCACTCTTCTCTTCCTCTCCGCCTATATAGGGGATCACGTTGTCGTTCATCTCGGGCCAGTCCGCAAATGTCTTTCCCGCGCCTGAGATCGCCTGATAGGTCGACACAACGACCTTGTCGGGCTCAAACTCCCTGAGGGCAAAGAGCGCCGGCGTATAGCTCTGGATCGAGCAAGTCGGCTTGACCGCCACAAAGCCCTTCACCGTACCGAGTCTCTTCTTCTGGCTCTCGATGATGGCCACATGCTCCGGATTGATCTCCGGGATGATCATGGGCACATCCTCCGTCCATCTGTGTGCGCTGTTGTTCGACACGACGGGGATCTCAGCCTTGGCGTAAGCCTCCTCTATGGCCCTGATCTCATCCTTTGTCATGTCGACCGCACTGAACACGAAATCGACCTTTGCCTTGACGGCGTCGATGTTGCTCACGTTGTCTATCACCATTTTCCTGACGCAGTCAGGCATCGGGATATCAAGCTTCCACCTTCCTCCGACTGCCTCCTCATACGTCTTTCCCTCGCTCCTCGCGCTCGCAGCGAGCGCCGTTATCTCAAACCAGGGGTGATCTGCGAGCAGAGTGATGAACCTCTGTCCGACCATACCTGTAGCTCCGAGTATTCCTGCCCTAAGTTTTCCTGCCATGATGACCTCCTTTATCCTCAGCCGTTGGCTGCTAAAAATCCTATATAACCTCACTCATCCCGTACATCCCCGCGGGTTTTCCCTTCAGGAACTTCGCGGCCTTGACTGCGCCCTTTGCAAAAACTGCCTTGGAGTATGCGCTGTGTCTGATCTCCACGACCTCGTCAAGTCCCGCAAAGATGACCTCGTGATCCCCTACTATGCTTCCGCCGCGGACACTCGATATGCCTATCTCCGCAACGGGCCTCTCCATGCGGCGTCCCGTCCTGTCATAGCAATACTCGTAGGTCTCGCCGACTGTCTCCCTGATCCCGCTGTTTGCGGCATCTGCGAGGAGAAGTGCCGTGCCCGAGGGGGCGTCCGCCTTGTGTCTGTGATGTCTCTCCACTATGTCTATATCGTACCCTTCGCCGGCGAGAAGCTTGGCAGCCTCCTTCACAAGCCTTGCGATGGTATTGACTCCGAGCGACATGTTCGCGGAGCGCAGGATCGCGACCTTCTTCGATGCCTCGCCGATCTCTTCAAGCTGCTCCTTGCTGTAACCCGTCGCACACAGCACAGCGGGTGTCCCGGTCCTGACCGCAAAGTCGAGCAGATCGGTGAGAGCGGCGGGTGAAGAAAAATCTATCATCACGTCGCAGTCCACGTCACAGTCCGAAGCCTTTGCGAACACCGGAAAGTCCGCGTCGCCGCTGCATAAATCGATCCCTGCCGCTATCTCGGCACGGTCGTCCTCGCCCGCGATCTGCCTCACGACATGACCCATCCTGCCGTTGCAGCCGCCGAGGACTATCCTTACTTTATCGCTCATACAAACCTCTTTTCTCTTCAAAACGTCACGCGCTGAGGATGCCGAGCCTCATAAGCTCTGCCCTGAGAGCGTCCTCGTGCTCCTTCTCCATCGTCGTGAGCGGAAGCCTCAAGCCTCCGACCTCGTAGCCCAGCATGTTCATGGCTGCCTTGACAGGTATCGGATTGACCTCGCTGAAGAGAAGATCGATCAGCTTGATGTACTTGAGCTGGATCTCCTTTGCCCTCTTCGTGTCGCCCGCAAGGTAGCTTGCGACCAGGTCGTGGGTGTCTCTCGGAGCCACGTGCGAAAGAACCGAGATCACGCCCTTTCCTCCGAGAGAGAGGATCGGGAGCGTCAGGTTGTCGTCGCCCGAGTAGATGTCCACTTTGTCACCGCACAGTGCAGCCAGATGAGCCGTCTGCCCGAGGTTGCCCGTCGCGTCCTTCACGGCCACTATGTTGTCCACGTCCGTAACCAGCTTGCATATGGTCTCGGGCAGGATGTTCACTCCCGTCCTTCCGGGTATGTTGTAGAGCACCACGGGTATGTTTATAGCCGCCGCGGTCCTCGTAAAATGCTCTATGAGTCCCTTCTGCGTAGCCTTGTTGTAGTAGGGCGACACGAGGAGTACTCCCTGGACTCCCGCCTTCTCGGCCTCCTTTGAGAGATGGATGGCCGTCTCCGTGCAGTTTGATCCGCTGCCCGCTATGACGGGTACCCTTCCGTTCACATAAGAAGCGACATAGCGTATGGTCTCGATGTGCTCCTCGTGAGTCATGGTCGATGACTCGCCGGTGGTGCCGCAGACCACGATACAGTCGGTACCGTTTGCTATCTGATCGTCGATGATCCTGTCAAACTTTCCGTAGTTGATACTCCCGTCGGGATTCATGGGCGTGATGATCGCCACGCCAGCTCCTTCAAAAATCGCCATAACTCTTTCCTCCCCTTTTTAGAAACAAAAAAAGCAGCTTACAGAGCCGCTTCCAAAGATAGTCATACATATGCAAATGACATCCCGGGTAGCGCTCCACCATAAATGATGACAGTTCAATGGCTATTGACCATAAAACCAACCCTGCGACTGCAGTACCGCAGGATTTCGGCATCTCATCCTTTCCCCAGCCGTCTCCTACGTCTGCCGTATCCTGAAGGGTACTGATAATCGATGCGCCTCTACCTAAAGGTATTACATTAGCGCTATCTTAACACCGCCCCCTCAAGTTGTCAACAGTAAATGTCTTAATTTTCCTCCTGTGTTTCCTGTTTGTCGTCGTTTTTCTTCCCCTTCTTCTTCGTGAGCGGCCTGTCGTTCCTCGGCTTGACGAACCTCATCTTTCCCGCCATGGGTCTCGGCTTGTCGCCCACCTCGACGAGCGCTCCCTTGAGATCCTTTGAGAGCCTTACCGCGCAGTCCTTGCAATACCTTCCGGACTTGATGTCGCACCCGCAGGACTCGCACTTGATGAACACGGGCGAGTCATCCGGTATCTCGAGCCTGCTCTCACGCAGATATCTCGTGATATCATCCTGCCCTACCCCCGTGGCCTCGGACACCTCGAACATGTTCGCGTGCCCGTTCTCGCGCAGGTAGGTGCGCACCTTGTCGAAGTTCTCAAGGTCAATGTCTATGCAGCTGTTGCAGAACTTGCTGTTCAGTCCGTTGAAGACGAACACTCTTCCGCACTTTTTGCACACCTCAAGTCTCATACACCGCCGACCTCCGTAAGCAGAAGCATCAATTCCTCAAATGATCCCACAGTGTTTACTCTTCGCCTGAGTGCAGCCGAGTTCGGGTATCCGGCAGTGTACCAGGCGACATGCTTTCTCATCTCGTGAACCGCCGTGTACTCTCCCTTGTCCTTTAGCATCTCCTTCGCATGATAGATCATCATGGAGGCGACGGTCCGGATATCCGTTTTCTCGATCTTCTTTCCCTGTTCTATATATGCCCGGATCTGTTCAAATATCCAGGGATTGCCCCTTGCGGCTCTCGCTATCATCACGGCGTCGCACCCGGTCTGCTCAAACATCGAGAGCGCCTTCTCGGGTGAATCCACGTCACCGTTTCCTATCACCGGTATGCCCACGCTTTCCTTGACACGCCTTATGACGTCCCAGTCCGCCTCACCCGAATAGAACTGCTGCCTGGTCCTCGCGTGCACCGCGATCGCCGCTGCCCCGCTGTCCTCGAGGATCTTCGCCATCTCGGGAGCGTTGTCGTCCCCGTCATAAAAGCCTTTTCTTATCTTGACCGTCACGGGCTTTTTTATCGCGCGGCTAACCGCCTTCACGATCTGCCCGGCCTTCTTCATGTCCTTCATAAGTGCCGAGCCTTCGCCGTTGTTTACGACCTTAGGCACCGGACAGCCCATGTTGATGTCTAAGAAATCGAAGTTCCTGTCCTCGATGCGCTTTGCCATCTCGCTCATGATCTTCTCGTCAGAGCCGAAGAGCTGCAATGCCACGGGGCGCTCACTCTCGTCTATTGTGATCAGAGGCTCCGTGTTTTTGTTGTTGTACATGATACCCTTGGCGCTCACCATTTCCGTGTACACAAGGTCCGCGCCGAAGCTTTTCACTATCTTTCTGTAGGTCAGGTCCGTCACTCCGGCCATCGGCCCGAGCACGTATCGTCCGACCTCTATCCCGCCTATGTTCATATCATCCTGTCTTTACGCCGGACCCTCATCTTCTGCTTTTCTCATAGATCAGCCTCAGACCCTTCATGGTCAGCATCTCGTCGTATATGTCTATCGAGTCGGTGGCGTCCGCTATGATCCTTCCGAGGCCTCCCGTGGCCACGACCTTTGCGTTCGTATAGCCCGACTCCTCCTTGATCTTTCTTATGATGTACTCGGTCTGCCCTATGCAGCCGTACACAAGTCCCGCCTGCATGCTGGTGATCGTGTCCTTCGCGAGTATCGAGGGCGGAAGCGCGATCTCAATCTCGGGAAGCTTCGCTGTGTCGTTCCACAGGGCATTTGCCGATATCTTTATGCCGGGGCTCGTGATCCCCGCCTCAAATGCGCCGTCCGCAGACACCAGATCGTACGTCGTCGCGGTTCCGAAATCCGCCACTATCACCGGTCCCCCGTGCAACTCGTAGGCTGCTGCGGCGTCAACTATCCTGTCCGCTCCGATCTCCTTCGGGTTGACCGTGGCTATCCTGATGCCGCTCTTTGTCCCGTGTCCCACCTGGACGGGCGTGGTCTTGAAGTACTTTTTTATGCCGCTGTTTAAGGAGTACATGATGCCCGGCACTACCGAGCTTATGATCACCGCGTCGACAAGCGATGCGTCTATCCCCTTTGATCCGAGCATCCCGACGATCGCGAATCCGAATTCGTCAGAAGTACGGCTAATCTGCGTCGTGAGCCTGACGTGGGCCCTGATCTCCTCACCCTCGAAGACTCCGAGGTTTATGTTTGAGTTTCCTACATCTATGGCTAAAAGCATGTCATCCCTCAATCTTTCCCGTTCTCGGGCTCCTCGCCCAGGAAGAATACCTTAAAGTACATCTCCAGCGATTCGAGAAGCTCTCTCTTCGTGTATCTGAGCTGCTTGATCTTCAGATAGCTCCCGATCTCGTCAAAGAAGAAATCGTTGTCCTCGTGCGTGACCTTGAAGTTTAGGTTCCCTTCGGGATCGAACTCGAGTGTGAGCACCCCTCCGACGTCCTCCGTGTAGAGGACGCACATGGCCTTGAGCTCATCCTTGATCGCAGACGGAAGGCGGTCAAAATCGTCGGCAAGATAAAACTTTTGTGTGTAAGCGCTGCTGCCGCACAGCACGACATCTTCCTGATACATATGTTCCCTCCGCGTCTTTAAAAGAAAGAGGCCCTTCGGCATGCCAAGCACCACCGAAGGGCCTTTTTACCTGTTTAATATTTTACATCAATCCCGCCCAAAACACAAGTCGCGTTGATAGTCAGCACGGGGCAGTTGACAGTTCCGACCGGTATGTCGGTCTTGTTTGATGCTCCTCCGAGCACGGGGTTGCAGTTTAAGACCACCTTGACTCCCCTGGGAACCAGGATGTCGATCCCGCCGAAGGTCACCTTTGCATCGATCACGGCGCCGTCCCTTATGTAGGCGTCGCGGAGGTTTAAGTTGATCCCGCCGAAGAGCGCCGAGAGCATGACTCTTTCGAAGCTCTCTCCCGCGTAGGTTATGTTCCTTCCGGAGAAGATCGCTGAGTAAGCCGCGCTGCCTCCGGCGGAAGTGTTTGCGTGCTCCGTCCTCTCATTTGAGGAGTTACCGCTCTGCGTAGAATCCGAGTAGATGGTCTGAGCGTTTCCCTGAGTATCGTACTCGACGCGGGATGAAGTCTCGCGGTATGACCCGTCGCTACCTATGGTCACGCTCTTGTCACCCTTTACTATGTTTATGGTGCCGTTTTGCTGTCCCTGAGTTGCGTTCCCCTGGGTGTCCGAGTATCCGCCGAAACCGTAGTTTCCGTTGTAGTCCTGTGAGTATCCGTTGTCGCCCCTGTGGTCGTACCTGCGGTCATCCCTGAAGTGGTCGCCCTTTCCGAAGATCGCCCTGATCCCTATGTACATGAGGACCACCGCGAACGCGAGCGGGAACATCAGTCCGCTTCTTATGATGCCGAGAGACCTGAGCATCAGGATCGCGCCGATCCCAACTCCGATCAGATATGCCGTCCGTCCCCTGTCGGCCCTTATCATCCCGACCAGGCTCGATCCGGCGATCACAAGCCCGATCCAGAACCAGAAGCCAAAATCGATTATTCCAAATGCTCTCAGCGCCACGAGGATACCTGCGACTATCAGCAGCAACCCTCCTATCGGAATATTTCTTCTGTCCATATAAAAATCCCTCCGGTTTTTTTATCTTTCCTTCTTTCAAGGACTATGATAAACGCAACCGGAGGATTGTTCAAGTTAGAAAACAATTAGAAAAAGCTTAAGCAAAGCCTATCATTTCTTCATTGCAGCCCTCTTCCTGAGGAGCGGATCGAGGATCTTCTTCCTGATCCTCAAATGAGACGGAGTCACCTCGAGGAGCTCGTCGGTGTCGATGAACTCAAGCGCCTGCTCAAGGCTTAAGATCTTGGGCGGCGTCAGGCGGAGCGCCTCGTCTGCAGCCGAGGACCTGGTGTTGGTGAGCTGCTTTTTCTTGCACACGTTGAGCTCGATATCCTCTGCCTTGGGGTTCTGTCCGATCACCATGCCGGCATAAACCTTCTCGCCGGGGCCCACGAACAGTATGCCTCGCTCCTGAGCATTGAAGAGGCCGTAGGTTATGGTCTCGCCGCTCTCGAAAGCGATCAGGCTGCCCTGCTTCCTGTACTCTATGTCTCCCTTGTAAGGGCCGTACCCGTCAAAGAGGGTGTTTATGATGCCGTTTCCCTTGGTATCCGTCATGAACTCGCCCCTGAAGCCTATGAGGCCTCTCGCGGGGATCGAGAACTCAAGTCTTGTGTAGCCGCCGCTCGCAGTCGACATGCCGAGCAGCTCGCCCTTTCTCTGGCTGAGCTTGTCTATCACGGTTCCCGTAAACTCCTCGGGAACGTCGATCACAGCCTTCTCCATGGGCTCGAGCTTCCTGCCGTCCTCGTCCTTCTTGTAGAGGACTTCCGCCTTGCTCACTGCGAACTCATAGCCCTCGCGCCTCATGGTCTCGATGAGGATCGAGAGGTGGAGCTCACCCCTGCCGGACACCTTGAAGGCCTCCGTGGTGTCTGTCTCCTCGACTCTCAGGCTGACGTCGGTGTTGAGCTCTCTAAAGAGCCTCTCACGCAAATGCCTTGACGTCACGAACTTCCCCTCCTGACCCGCGAGCGGGCTGTCGTTTACTATGAAGTTCATGGCTATGGTGGGCTCGGATATGGCCTGGAAAGGTATTGCGACAGGGTTCTCGGGTGAACACAGCGTATCTCCGATGTGGATGTCCGCTATGCCGGAGATCGCAACTATCGAGCCTACGGTGGCTTCATTTACCTCGACCTTCTTGAGGCCGTCGAACTCGTAGAGCTTGCTGATCTTTACCTTCCTGCACTTGTCGGGCTCGTGATGGTTTACGACCACGACCTCCTGGTTGACCTTTATGGTCCCGTTGTCGACCTTGCCGACTCCGATCCTTCCGACGTACTCGTTGTAATCGATCGTACTGATGAGCACCTGAGTACCGGCATCGGGATCGCCCTCGGGAGCGGGGATGTAGTCTATGATGGTCTCAAAGAGAGGCCTCATGTTCTCGGGTGTGTCGCCGAGTTCGAGTATCGCGACTCCCGATTTTGCGGACGCGAAGACGAAGGGACAGTCAAGCTGCGCCTCGTCGGCGTCGAGATCTATGAAGAGCTCGAGGACCTCGTCTATGACTCTCTCGGGATCCGCCTCGGGCCTGTCGATCTTGTTCACGCACACGATCACGGGAAGCTTGAGCTCAAGCGCCTTCTTGAGAACGAACTTCGTCTGGGGCATGGGGCCCTCGAAGGCGTCGACCACAAGCACGACTCCGTTCACCATCTTGAGCACACGCTCCACCTCTCCGCCGAAATCCGCATGTCCGGGCGTGTCGATGATGTTGATCTTGACTCCGTTGTAATTTATGGCTGTGTTCTTCGAGAGGATCGTGATGCCTCTCTCCCTCTCGAGGTCGTTGGAGTCCATGACTCTCTCTTCAACAACCTGGTTTTCCCTGAACACGCCGCTCTGTCTGAGCATGCTGTCGACCAGCGTGGTCTTTCCGTGGTCGACATGCGCTATGATGGCTATGTTTCTTACATCTTCTCGTTTCATTGACTTGCTCCTTGTATAATTATATCAAAGGTTTGTTTCCGTGGGCTGCCTGGGCCGTCCTGTGCCTGAGCCCCGTCATCCTCTTGTGCAGGTAACCTTCAAAATCTTTCATCGTCCTCACGGAGTTCTTCTCAAAAAGCTCTCTGTAGCAGCGTTTGAGCCTCTCCTTGGACACATATCTCCTCGCGCTTGCATTCGGATCTGCAAAGAACCTCGCGTGTTCTGCCGCAAGAAGCGCCTCTATGGCTCTCGGCCCGTACCACTCAAATGCGTCCGCCACGCTGTCCGTGATCTCTCTCTCCGCGTCGCTCAAAGCGCCCTCGGGGATCTCAAGGACAAAGCACCCGTTGTCGAGGAAATGCTGCGTGAGCCCCTTGTACGGGAGATGCCCCCTGTCCGGCCTGTAGTCCTCGTCAAAGAGCTCAACTCCGTAGAGTGCGAGCGAGACTATCTGCGCAAACAGCAGGACTGCCTGGAGCCTCAAGAGCGATATGCTGCCTCCAGCCCTGTTTATGACGTACCTCGCGGGTACTGCTATCCTTTCCGCGAGTATCGCGCGGCTGACTGCGGCGTAACTCTTCTTCCTCGCGACCTCCGTTAGAAGATCTCCCCTCTCCTTAAGGAGTTCGAGGTATTTCCCGGGGCTCTTATAGAGCCTGTAGAGCGTCTTTGCG
>JAGDDC010000356.1 GCA_017958245.1 Lachnospiraceae bacterium | reverse complement strand
GACGACCTCTTCTTCTATATGAACCACAAGATCATGCGCCGCGGCGGTCGTTTCTTTGTCGCCGATTACGGGATGCAGGTCGGGATCCTCTCCAGATACGGGATCCACAGTTTCGCGGTGAAGGGGCGCGACTACGTGTTCAAGAACGGCGACGAGAACGATCTGCGCTACAGCAACATCGTGGTCATAAACAGGTATTTCGGCGTCACGCGGAGCGGGAGCGAGGGCAGATACGTCTACACCGCGAGGATACACTTAAACGGCGACAACCTGATCGGGCGCTACCACAGCGAGGAGAAGGCGGCGATCGCCTACAATAAAGCGGTGGACGTGCTCGAGGCGAACGGTTTTGCGAGGCCGTTCTACCGCAACTATATCGAAACTCTGAGTCCGATCCAGTACAAAACCCTCTACAGTACCGTCAAGATACGCAAGAGGATATACGAGATCGAGCCGGAACAATAGAGAAAGACTTATGAAGCTTATCATACAGATACCCTGCTACAACGAGGAAGCGACGCTCGGAGTCACGATCGCCGATCTTCCGAGACATATCGACGGGATAGACGAGATCGAGTACCTCATCATAGACGACGGCAGCACCGACAGGACCGTGGAGATCGCAAGGAGCCTGGGCGTGCAGCATATAGTGCATTTCGCAAAGAACAAGGGACTTGCGAAGGGCTTTATGGCCGGGCTCGACGCCTCGCTCAGGGCAGGCGCGGATATAATAGTCAACACCGATGCGGACAACCAGTATTGCGGCGCAGACATTGAGGCGCTCATACGCCCGATACTCGAGGGCAAGGCGGATTTCGTGGTCGGGGAGAGACCGATCGACGAGACGGCGCATTTCTCGCCGATCAAGAAGAAGATGCAGCATCTCGGGAGCTGGACGGTCAGGGTTGCCTCAAAGACGAGGATCCCGGACGCGCCGAGCGGTTTCAGGGCGCTCAGCAGGGAGGCCGCGCTCCGTGTCAACGTCACAAACCCTTATACTTACACGCTCGAGACCATCATCCAGGCCGGCCACAACCGCACGGCCATAGATTCGGTCAAGGTCCGCACGAATCCGGAACTGCGCAAATCGCGCCTGTTCCACAGTATGATCGGTTACATAAAGCGCTCCATGGTCACCATACTGCGCTCGTTCATGATGTACAAGCCGCTCAGTTTCTTCGGCATAATAGGCGGGATCTGCATCATAGCAGGGCTTGCGCTCGGCATCAGGTTCCTGGTATACCTCGGCCTCGGCGAAGGGACGGGACACGTTCAGTCGCTCATACTGACCGCGATCCTGCTGCTCATGGGCTTCATGACGATCGTGATCGGGCTGCAGGCGGACATCATCGCGGCAAACCGCAAGATACTGGAGGATATCCAGTACCATGTGCGGCGGACGGATTATGAGGTGAGCCGCATGAAGGAAGAGGCAGATGAGGGTAAGAAGACCGATCTGGCTGACGCGATAGAAAAAAATGATCGTGAGAGTAAAACTCAGTAGGCACAGATTATGAAAGAAACCGGAAACGCGCGACCTGCGGTCTCAAACTATATAGAACGTCTCTCAGACAGGAGCATAGCACTCGCCCTGTTCTTTTTGACGTTCTCTTTTTTTGCGGTTTTCGCGCTGATGCTCAACATCCCGCCGGTGATCGATGAGGTGACGGGACTTGCAAATTCGGCGTATATGCGAGGCTATGACTGGCGCGACAGTGTCTATGCGATGGGGAACTATTACTTCAAGCCTGTCGGGAACATACTGTATTATCCGCTCTTTCTAGTCTTCAAGGATTCCTACGCGCTCTACAAGGCGATACTCGTACTCAACATGGCGATCATAGGGTTTGTTCCCGTCTTCGCCTACAAGATACTCACAAAGCACCTTGCAGTGTCATCGAAGATCACGGCCGCTCTTTCCGCGCTCGCGGTCGGGACGCTCCCGTCCACCGTGCTTTATTCCATGTACGCGAGGGCGGATGTTCTGCTGATATTTATAGCATGGCCGCTTGTATACGTCTTTCTCGAGGGGTTTGACGCACAGACTTCGGGAAGGAGGACGTGGCTCTCCATCGTCGCGGGCGCGCTCGCGACCTTCGGATACATGACACACACCAGAGGAGCGGTGCTGATAATCGCACTCTTCCTCACGATGCTCGTGATGAAGCTTCTGACGGGGAAGAGTCCGCTGTCCTTCTTTATGACAGCCTGCAGCACGGTCTTCTTCGTGCTGACGGACATCTTGCTGTGTGCGGTGTTCAAGGAGGCTGTATACATCGCTTCCACGGAGCATTCGAGCGTGGAAAGCTTTGATTTTGCTTATCTTTCGCACCTCTTTTCGGGCAGCGGGGTTCTTTCGATGCTCAAGCTCCTGCTCGGATGGGTGTTCAACGTGATCGTGTCGACCTATGGGCTGGTGATCATCGGGACGGTCGTCACGGTGTACCTCTTCGTGCGCACCGTGAGAATGAGGAGGAAGGAGGAGCAGGGGTCTTCGGAGAAGCTCCTCGCCTTCTCTGTCTTCTCGCTCCTTAACTTCCTTGGCACCACCGCCATGGGAGCGCTCTTTTTCTTTAAGTACGCGGATTGGTACTACAAGGGACTGTATGTCATGCGCGCAGACCGCTTCATCTACGGGCGTTACACCGCCTGCGCAGTGGGTGGACTTGTGCTTCTGGGCATCTATGCACTCTTCATCAAAAGAAGCCTGACCGGACTCAAGACGAAGCTCGCTTCGGCAGGTGCGTACCTGCTCATATCCGGTGTCTTCCTGTGGAAGGCAGCGCCTTACCTCGCAGAAGGACAGGCCTGCACGAGGTACTTCATGTCTTTGTGCACCTTCCTCGGACTGCCCTCAGAAGGTGCCACGACTGCGCTGTTTCCTGACATAGTTGCTGCTCTTGCGTGGGCCGCGCTACTGGGTTTTGTGGTGTATGTGGTGCTGCTCGTGCTGTCGGGGATTGCGACGAAGGGGGAGACGCCAAATAAGTATACCCACCTTGCCCTTGCTTTTGCTTTGCTCGCGTCTATCATCATCTTTTCGGTAAACTACTACAAGCTTCGCCTCGCCCGCGACGAGAAGCTTGTGAACACTGTGAGTCAGGCCGCAGACTTCATCGAGACACAGGCCTCACTCTCCGATGAGTACCCTTACGTCCTCGTGCTTCAGAGTGCAGGCGACATCAAGCACTACCAGGCAGTCTGCAAAGAATTCAAGGTAGGCGATTGCTCGACTGCCGCCTCAGACGCAGACAACTGCTTCGTGGTGGGCAAAAAGGGCGCTTTCCTTGCGCAGTACTACGAAGATGACTACTTCCTGATCGACGGCTTTGATTATGAGGACGGCTCCCACGACATCGTCTACATAAAGGGAAGCGCCCTCGCAGACCGCCTGGAGGCTGCAGGTGTGAAACTATCCAGATTCGACGGGAAACTAAAAAAGACCGTGGATGAAAAGAAATCCACGGTCACACCGGACAATACAAAAGATCAATAGAAAGAGGGTGTCTCATCAAAGTCTTCTGCCATATACTTTAGACCTCCGGACAGAAGGTTAGATTTTCTTTCTGCCTTATCCTCCTTGTCCTCTTTAGATTTGAGGAATTTGATGAAATCAAGGACTTCGGCTGCGCTGCGTTCTGACAAGCCTTTTGCTTCTTCTACTATCTCGGCGTATGCCATGGCAATCCCTCCTCGCGTGTTGCATCAACGTCTGATATTTATTTATATGATATCATATATTGCCCTGTTTTTCAATTCACGATATACTCATACAGGAGAGAGGCACTCGGTATTGCACGCTACTGCGTCCGATCAAAAAGATGACTTGCTTTTTAGCTTGAAAAGGACAAATAATGAAACGCCCTGACAAGAAAACCATCATAAAGATCATGAAGATCGCGCTGTTTGTGACAGCCGTGTTCTTCATAGCGAGATATTTCTACAAGAACCGTGAGGCGATCGCTGCGGTGGATGTGGAGATCAAGCCGCTCCCGTGTGCGATCTCGCTCATACTCTACATGATCTACAACATAAATCTCGCATCGCTCTGGCACGTGATCACGGTGAAGACAGATGCAAGGATCGCATACCCGAAGGCTCTCTGTGCGTATCTGACATCCATACTTGGGAAGTACATACCCGGCAAGGTCTTCATGCTCGCAGCCAGATTCCCCGCCTACGACGAGCAGGGAGTGCCTCTTCGGAAGATCTCGGTCGATTTCGTGCTCGAGAATATCTGCACGCTGCTCGGTGCGGGCTTCCTCTTCTTGGTATCGCTCCTTTTCTTCCCCGCAGGGATAGGAGCGGGTTACATAGCGCTCGTGGCAGTCATGATGGTTGCTTTCTTTGTCTGCATCCATCCGAAGGTCCTCAACTTCTTCCTCCGCCTGCTCCAAAAGCTCATAAAAAAAGACGACCTTCAGATACCGCTTAATTATATCGGTATGTTGAAGATCGTCCTGATGTTCATCGCAAACTGGGCGCTTGCAGGATTCAGTTTCTACATGATGGTCAACATGATCACGCCCATCCCGCCTTCGCACGCACTCTATGTCGGCGGCGTCTTCGGGCTCTCCGTTGTAGTGGGCATAGTGAGTCTCTTCGCCCCCTCGGGGATCGGCGTGCGCGAGACCGTCATGGTCCTCGCCCTCACGGCAG
>JAGDDC010000355.1 GCA_017958245.1 Lachnospiraceae bacterium | reverse complement strand
TTCATCAAGAGTCTCCGAGTACGCCGTCCACCTTGCAAAGGAGCTCGGATGGAGCGACGAGAAGCTCGAGAACCTCAGATATCAGGGCCTTTTGCATGACATAGGAAAGATCGGCGTGCCCGACTCGATCTTAAACAAGCCCAGCAAGCTGAGCGAGAGGGAATACGAGATCATAAAACAGCACACCACGCTCGGAGCGAGAGTGCTCTCTGACACGACATCCATACCGGGCGCGTGGAAGGTCGCAAAGTACCACCACGAGAGGTACGACGGGAAGGGCTATCCCGACGGACTTGCGGGAGAGGATATACCGCTCCATGCAAGGATAGTAGGGATCGCGGATGCCTATGACGCCATGAGCACCACGAGGGTGTACAGGAGGTCGATGTCAAAGGAGCAGATCAAGAACGAGCTTGTAAACGGAAGGGGGACGCAGTTCGACCCTGTGCTCACGGATCATTTCCTGAGGCTCTTCGATTCGGGCAAGCTCGATAGCGTCGGCAAGGTCGACAGATGCAGCGTGATCTACAGCAACATGTGGGAGAACCTCCCCGACAAGGGCGATCTGGAGCTCTCAAACCTCCTGAAGCTCGTACAGCACAACGACGAGGCGCGCGGAGCGCTCGAGGTCGACTACGAGGAGTTCTCGGACCTCTACGAGTACTTCAACAGCATCAAAAAGAGATACGATCATCATTTTACGATATGCCTCATGACTATCACCGTGACAAAGGGCAGCGTGATAGTGGAGGACGAGATCGAGGCCGCGCAGGCGGTCCTCAGGGACATCATAGGAAAGACCATAAGAGGTGTGGACGTCTGCTCGAGGATCAACTCGAGACAGCTTCTCGTGGTGCTGCTTGACGCAGGCGAGAACGCTTCCGCGATCATGGAGCGCCTTGAGAACAGGTTCAGGGAAGGCTATCCGGACCACGAGTTCGATATAACCCACGAGATCTCGGAGATCTGACGACAAAACATACGGAGGCACGGAGTGGACAGACTGGTCTGCATACTGTGAACCAACGCGTCGGGCAAGAGCGGGCTCGGAGTGGATCTCGCGAAGCACTTTGGAGGCGAGATCGTCTCTGCCGACTCGAGGCAGGTCTTTGAGGGGCTGGACCTCGGGAGCGGCAAGATAACCCCGCAGGAGATGCAGGGAGTGAAGCATTATATGCTCGATGTGGCGAAGCCCGGGGATTTCTATTCACTGTCTGAGTACCAAAAGGGAGCGTACCTTGCGATAGATGAGATCGCATCAAGGGGCAGGCTCCCCTTTCTTGTGGGAGGGACAGGACTCTATATCAACGCTGTGGTCGACGGCTACACCTTGAGCGAGGCGGCGCCCGATCCTGAGATGAGGCGAAGGCTCGAGGCCATGTCGATAGAGGAGCTTATAGACCTCATCAGGCAGAAGCGTCCGGAGGTTCTTTCAGAAGTTGCAAATGATAACAAAAGAAGGCTTGAGAGGGCAGCTGAGAAGGTCCTGCAGGGACTTCCGCTCAACCTTCCGAGCGTAAAGCGCTATGAGACTCTGGAGCTTGGCGTGACCTGGGAGAGGGAAAAGCTCAAAAAAAGGATCGACGAGAGGCTTGACAGGCGGCTTGATGAGGGTATGATAGACGAGGTCAGGGGGCTTTTGGAAAGCGGTGTCGACAGGGACTTTCTCTACAGACTGGGCTTGGAATACAGATATATCCTCCTGTACCTGGAGGGAAGATATGCCGGTCTTGATGAGTTCAAGGCTGAACTGTCGCGTGAGATCAAGAAGCTTGCAAAGGAGCAGATGACATGGTTTAGGAAGAGGAAGAACGTCATTTGGCTCGACATGGAGCGCGATCCCTTCGGGGAGGCCTGCAGACTGATAGGAGACTTTATATGACTTTAAAGATGGCTTTGATCATATGTCCGTTGCTTTTCCTGGCGGGATTTGTCGATGCGATAGGAGGGGGCGGAGGCATCATCTCGCTTCCTGCGTATCTTATAGCGGGCCTTCCGCCGCACAACGCAGTGGCTACGAACAAGCTTGCCGCATCTGCAGGATCCGTGCTCGCAAACATCAGATATATAAAAGCAGGCTATGTAAACTTCAGACTCGCGATCCCCACGGTCGTGGCGGCCATAGCGGGGTCAGCCGCGGGAGCGAAGCTCTCTCTCCTCGTGGATGAGAAGGTATTCATGATCATACTTCTCTGCGTCCTGCCGGTTGTAGCCTTCCTCGTGCTCAACAGGAAGATATTCGGCGCGGCAAAGGAGGAGGGGCTTGAGCTCAACAGGAAGACCTATATAGTGGCGATGCTGGCTGCTTTCTTCGTGGGAGCTTACGACGGCTTCTACGGGCCGGGGACGGGCACGTTCATCATCATCGCCTTCACGGTCTTTGCAAAGATGGGACTTAAGAACGCAAACGGTCATTCAAAGGTCATCAATCTGGTCACCAACTTAACCTCGCTCGCGGTCTTCATCGCGGACGGACAGGTCATGTATCTGGCGGGCCTTGCGGGCGCGGTCGCAAACATCGGAGGCAACTACCTCGGATCGAGCCTCGCCATGAAGAACGGGAGCAAGATCATCAGGCCCGTGATCATCGCGGTCCTCGTGCTGCTCGCGGTAAAGATCGTGACGGACTACATCTAAAGACCCACATCCGACTTTAAGTTACTGTGTCCTAAGGTCACGGCGGGTCATTTGCAAGAGGGAAAGAGACGTTGAACATATACTTTGCGCCCATGGAGGCGATCACGGGATATACTTTCAGAAACGCGCACAGCGATATCTTTGGCGGGATAGACAAGTACTTCTCGCCTTTTATCTCGCCCACGGTCAACTCTGACTTGCGAAACAAGGAGATGCGCGATATAGACCCGGACAACAACACGGTGCCCGAGCTCGTGCCCCAGCTCATGACAAATGATCCCGATGTCTTCCTTCGGGCAGCTGACAGGCTCGCGCAGATCGGGTACAAAGAGGTGAACTTTAACCTCGGCTGTCCATCAAAGACGGTCACCGCCAAGAAGAAGGGCTCAGGGTTTTTGAGGTTCCCGGATGAGATAGACGCTTTCTTCGAGCGGGTCTTCGACAAGGTCGAGGTGAGAGTCTCGGTGAAGACGAGGGCGGGCTACAGCGAACACGAAGAGCTCATGAGGATGATGGAGATCTACAACCGCTATCCCATATGCGAGCTCACGATACACCCGCGCATACAGAGCGACATGTACAGGAACACTCCCGATATGGAGATCTTTGAGAGAGCCTACGAGATGAGCAGGATACCCCTGTGCTACAACGGTGACATCGTGACTTTAGAGGGCGCGAGACAGATCATGAAGAAGTTTGACAGGCTCAGCTCGATAATGATAGGCAGAGGCCTCCTGTCACACCCGGGACTTGCGGCAGAGATCAGGGACGGGAGACGTACTACAAAGGAAGAACTTAGAAAATTCCACGACAGACTCTATGGTGAGTACAAGGTCTTAATAGGCGGCGAGAGGAACGTCCTTTTCAAGATGAAAGAGCTGTGGAGCTTTCTTGCGGACGAGTTTGAGGACTGCGCCAAGACAAAGAAAAAGATCCTCAAGGCCCAGCGCCTGAGTGATTATGAGGCAGCAGTCACCGAGATGTTTGGGAAAGGTCTCTTGTATTTTTAATAATATGGGTGTACTATATATAGTGTAACGTGATGTTAGTTGTTTCAGGTTTTGGAGGCAGCAAGGTGCACAGCGATGACAAGAAGATGCTGGGACGCGTTCTGAGCGTGATCCTCGCACTTGTTTTATTAGTTTCATATACTCTGAGCGTGAAGATCGACAGAGTCGCCGCTGAACCTCAGGACATGCTTTTGGCCGCTATGGGGGTCGGAAGCAGGGGAGAGGTGCCGGCATCCGCAGCCAAAGAGCCTGAGAACAAGGTTCCTGAGGCAGAGAGCGAAAGCGAGGCGGAGCCTGAAGACGCAGCCTCTGAGGACGGGACGGAACCCGAAGGCCCTTCAGAACCCGGAACCGCTGAGATCTTCGCTGCTCTCACTTTCAGCTCGGACGACGAGAGATGCACTTCCTCGGGAGACGTCATGAGAAGCTGCGATATAAAGTGCTTTGAGAGCGTTCTTCTCGCAGCTGCCGCTCTTGACGGGGTGAAGAAGGCTCATGCTATCACTGTAGAAAAGCCTATGACGGTTGAGACTGCAGACAGCAAAGAGTATGCCTTTGCGGAGGGCGACAGCCTGAACGCCGGCGCTGCTGCAGCACTTCTCATACTCACGGACGATACGGAGCTTCGAAGGCTCCTTGCAAGACAGATAGCGAGCACCGACGCTGAGCTCGTTGAGGCGGAGAACAGCTTCGCAAAGAAGCTCAAGCTCACTAACACGAAGATATTTGATGACGACGGTGAGAACAGGTCGTATACGAACACATACGATGTCTACAGGCTGATACTCAGTCTGTGCGGGCGTGAAGGCTTCGCGGAAGCATTTGCGCAGAAGGGACTTGAGATCGCGCTGACCGACGCCGAGGGCGTGGAGAAGACGATCACGATCCCGTGGGATGGGAGCGAGGTGCTCAAAGGGCTCGACGGCTACAGCCTCTATCTCAGAAAGAACGAGGGGACGAGAAAGAACGGAGTCAACAGCCTCACGCTGTTCTGTGACGCAGACGGAGAACTGTGCGCGTGTGTGATCTCGGACTACGATGAGAGGGCCCGGATCGGGACGGTCTCCGACAACCTGATCAGGATATTCGGAGGGCTGGATGCGGACCTCTACACAGAGCTGCCCGACCTCGTCTATGAGAAGATCCCGGACAAGGCAGTGGTCCCCACGGAGAGCAACGACGCGAGATACCGCTACATACTCGGGACGGACTACCAGGCCTTCACCATGAACAATGCGCCCAAGGGCTACACAAGCCCCGCGCAGGCGTCGAAGAACATGGTGATCATAAAGGTTCCCTGCTGGAAGATGGACGGGAACGGCAACAGGTATTCTTCAACTTATTCGTTTAAGATAAACAAGAAGCTCGCGGAGACGGTGAAGGCGATCTTCGCTGACATATATGAGCTTGACATAAAGTTCCCCATCAAGGAGATCCTGGGCTACACCTACAGGAAGGTCGGGGGAGTAGGGTTAATAAATTGTCCTTTTATGTCGATACATACATTCGGGTGCGCGATCGATATCAATCCCGGAGATTACGACAACGATTATTATCTCGGAAAGGGCAATGACTTAAGAGACAAGACCAATCCCTACTGTATACCCGATGAGGTCATAGAGATCTTCGAAAAGTACGGTTGGTTCTGGGGCGGCAACTTCGACATCTGTGCGGACACGATGCATTTTCAGTATTTTGAGCTGGGCTTCCTCCAGTACCAGGAGGCGGAACCCTTCCCGATACTCGAGGCAGGCGCGGACAACACGGAAAGCTATGTCGAGAACCTCTCGGAGAGGCTTGCGGAGCTTGAGTACCTGGACGGACCGAGAAAGGTCTTTGACGAGACCTTGAAGAAGGCGGTGACAGAGTTCCAGACAGACTGCGGTCTTGAGGCTGACGGAATAGTCAATTACGAAACGTGGGAGAAACTCATAAATCTCACTCACTATATGCCTTTTGTCTTCTAGGAAATTATGCCTAAACAGGTTTCGTAAACTTCGGAAACGCTTTGATCATGCGCTCCGGCATGCGCAGCATGTCGGAGCTTCTTTATGCCCCGGGGGGAGTTTTTGATTGATTCCCGCAGTTTATAGTGTTATCATTAGGTTGTGGTTATATCGATATAACACCGTCAGAATTTTTAGTTTTTCGCGGATTATAGAGAACGTAACCGTTTAAGTAGTTTTTGGGTGAGGCAAAAAGATGACCGGTATGAATGTAGCGGCGCAGGTGAGCGGACTCGTTCTGCTCCTTGCCATCATACTATTGTATATATCTCAGAGACGACTGGGACTCAGGAGTGAGAAGACTTTTCTCGCACTCTGGATAGTCGTGTTCCTGAACATAGTCGGCGACATAGTGGCAAACTACGCGTTTTACAACAGAGGGGAGAGCACGACCGCGGCACTGGTCACGCTCAAGATATACCTCCTTGGCAACGTGGTGATCGGACTGGCGCTCTTTGTGTACTTCTGCGGGGAGATGGTCACGGAACTTTCGTCCTCCAAGGTCATGATAGCGGTAGTTGCCCTGTTCTTCCTGGCATCCACAGGCATGCTCGTACTTGAGTCAAACGGTGTGAACCGCGATCCCGTCGGGGAGTGGACCAGGCTCATGAAGATAGTGTCCGTCATCATGGCTATCATTTTCGTCGCCATGACGGTGTTCACCCTGTTCAGGAGAAAGGCTGTCAGAGCCGTCCAGAAGAGAGTCATGTTCTTCTTCATAGCGGGCTGGATAGTCTCTGCCGGGATACAGGTGATCTTCTCGGGACTCACAACAAACAGCTTCTTCTGCGCTCTCGGTATACTCGTGATCTACTCGAAGCTTGAAAACCCTCAGGGCTACACAGACGTTGTCTCGGGGATGTTCAACCAGACAGGGTTCATAAGATACTGTTCGGAGCACTTAAAGCGAGGCCGTGAGCTCGCGATGCTCTGTATCGAGCTCGACAAGAAGAGCATGGACAACATACCCTCAGATAAGTCCGAGGACATCATGAAAGCTCTAATCTCCTGCTTTATCGAGACACCGGGCGCATTTGCGTTCAAGATGCCCGAAGACAGGGTGATACTGGTCTTTAACGGTAAGAAGGAGCTCAGGGTAGGATACGAGTACCTCAAGAAGATGTTCTCAGGCACATGGGACGCTGAGGGCGAAGTTTCGCTCAAGAACGTGTATATAGAGATCCCGTTCGACGAGCTCGGCATCAGGCTCGAGGACATAAACCAGGTCATCATGTTCGCGTCGCAGACCATCGGCAAGAACAGGCATATGGTCGTGGACAAGGCTTTCATAGAGAAGATGCACCAGTCTCACATGGTGCGAGACATCATAGACGAGGCCCTGGAGGAGGACAGGATAGAGGTGTTCTACCAGCCCATCTTCTCCATCAGCAAGCAGCGGTTTGTCTCTGCTGAGGCTCTCGTGAGGATCCGCAACAAGGACGGGTCGCTGACCTTCCCGAACGATTTCATACCGGTGGCTGAGAAGAGCGAGCAGATCATAAAGCTCGGCGAGAAGGTCTTCGAGAAGGTATGTGAGTTCATCTCGAAGGAGGACGTGAGCAGGAAGGGCATCGAATACATAGAGGTCAACCTCTCGGTTGTACAGTGCGACTACCTGTTCCTCGCGAACACCTTCATGGAGATCATGAGGAGGTTCAACGTGAACCCGCGCATGATCAACCTCGAGATCACCGAGTCGGCGGAGCTCTCCGACAAGGAGACCATGATCAGGAACATAGACGTCTTGAGGTCCTGCGGTGTGAGGTTCTCGCTGGATGACTTCGGAACGGGACAGTCCAACTTGAACTACATCGTGGATATGCCCGTTGACATAGTCAAGTTTGACAGGGAAATGACCTGGTCGTATTTCGAGAACACGAAGGCCAAATACGTCATGGAGACGTCGGTCAGCATGATCCACGGCATGGATCTGCAGATAGTGACGGAGGGTGTCGAGAACGAGAAACAGTATCACATACTGAAGGAACTGGGCATAGATTTCATACAGGGGTATTACCTCTCAAAGCCTCTCTCATCCGGGAGCTTCCTGGAGTTCATGGGACTTGGCTGAATAAAGAGCGAAAGGGCTGTCGTGTGACAGCCCTTTTTTAAAACTTGCGGATCTGCTCCGATCCGTCGTCCACAGTGTTGAACAGCGCCTTTACCACGACGTCGTACCCACCCTGAGGCGTGTCGACGTGCACCTTGTCTCCGACCTTGTGGCCGAGCAGTGCCTTGCCGAGCGGGGATTCGATGCTTATGAGGCCGTTTAGGGCGTCGCCCCTCACGGTCGTGACGAGCTTGTACTTCTCGACCTCGCCCTCGTCCTCGAAGAGGATCTCCACGGTCTTGTTGACGCCGATCTCGTCGGCGTTCCCGGTCTCCTCGACTATGACAGCGGTCTTCACCATCCTCTCGAGGTATCTTATGCGGCTCTCGTTCGCGTTCTTGTCCCTCTTCGCGGCGTAATATTCGAAGTTCTCGCTCAGGTCTCCCTGGGCTCTCGCCTCCTTGACGGCCTCTATGGCTTCCTTTCGCACAACGAGCTTGCGGTACTCTATCTCCTGCTCGAGACGCTCTATGTCTTTCTTTGTGAGTTCGTTCTTCATGGTCTCTCCTCGGTCCTTGCTTGTATATACTTCCTCAAATGCGCCCGACGCGCCTCATCCTTTAACATTATAACACAACGGAGGGCTTTTCGTAAGTACGGGTCATTTGCAAAAATAGGCAAAAAAAAACTTCTTTGTCCTTTACCGCGACTGTTATATCTGCTATAATCTTTTTAAGTGTATGCGACGTTCGGAAAGTATCGCGTCAGCTCGTGAGGGGGTTGAGCCGGGCGTCTGAGACCAAGCAAAAAGTGTATAAGGAGGAGAGAGATATGTTCTGTAAGTTTTGCGGAAGAGAGATCCCTGCCGGCGGAGTTTGTGATTGTGAGGGCAGCAGAAGGGCAATGGCAGCACAGCAGCCCGGTCCCGCACCCCAGCAGTTTAACCAGGCACCGCAGCCCGGCCCTGCGCCGCAGCCCGGTCCTGCACCTCAGCAGTTTAACCGTGCACCGCAGCCCGGCCCTGCACCCCAGCAGTTTGGCGGTCCCGCACCCGGTCCTGCAGGCAGTTCTGTAGTAGGTGAGACCTTCAAGCTCTTCGGATCGTTCTTCAAGGCACCCGGTTCTGCCATGATGGACACCTACGCAGGCAAGGCAAACGTTAAGGCTGCGATAGGCACAGGTATCGTATATGCGATCGTACTTCTCATCAGTCTTCTGATACCCTTCGCGGTAACAGCGGGCGGCAAGGGAGTAGGTCTTGCGTTCCTGTTCACCGTACTTGTAGCGGGCGTCAGGATGGGTATGGCAGCTATGATAGCAGCATTTGGCAAGAAGAACGGAGCTTCGTTCTCCAAGGTTCTCGGCGCTACATGCGTAGGCAGTATCCCCGTGACGGCTTTGATGCTCATAGGCGGACTGCTTCTCCTTGCAAGCCAGAACGTCGGTATGATATTCATCGTTATCGCTGTTGTAGTTGTTGTAGGCGTTTATGCCAAGATGTTCGGCGCAGTCATGACAGGCGATCCCAACAAGCTCTACTGGATGGGACTCGGAGTTACCGCTTGCTACGCGCTCGTTATCTACATCCTCTACCTGCTCGCAACAAAGTGGGTCGTAAGCGCAGCGCTCTCCAACGCTCTCGGAGCACTCGGCGGACTGGGAAGTCTGTTTGGATTCTAAGATCGGCTTATATTGTGCATATAAAAAGTGCCCGGTTTTCGGACACTTTTTTTGTGGTTGAATGTGTCTGTATGCGTACACGTTCGCCTGCGTCGGACTTCGCGTATATCCGTGCGTGTCTGCATGTGTTTTTTGCAGTGATCTAATCGTTGTCCGGTATGTTGCGGATGATCTTTTTGTTGATCCTCATCAGGAAGAAGACTGTCGTTGCGAGCGACATGATCTCCGCTATCGGGAAGGACCACCAGATGAGGTCCAGTCCGCCTATCTCCGCGAGGATGTAAGCTGCGGGCACGAGCACCACGAGCTGTCTCGCAAATGATACTATCAGGCTGTA